>WFOZ01000849.1 GCA_015487825.1 Planctomycetaceae bacterium | reverse complement strand
GTATCGCAGGAGCAAAAGATCCGTTACGAATGGCCCGAGCAATGAAACAAGCGTGCCGCGCAGGACACGAAGCAGCACGTGCCGGGCGAATTCCCAAAAAAATGTACGCCACCGCGTCCAGTCCGGAAACAGGTCTTCCATCCTGATTACCAACACTTTTTGAACATTTACCCGGCACAGGTCCATTTTTCTTCGTAAGAGAAAAAATGGACCGGATTAGTAGATCTTTCAATATCGACAAACTAAAGTCCCTACCTTAACATTTTATGCTACTAATGGTCGATTTCTTTGCGTGGCGAATAAATCTCGGACAAGATTCGATTTTTGGTTGTGGCTGCACAACACATACCAGCCGTTCTGAGAATTGTCCAGAGCAGCTTTCCAGGACATCTTTGTCGATGCAATTGAGGTTTTCCCCTCAAATATGCCCAGAAGCAGGCTGTTGGTGAATCATTTCACAGATGCATCAGGGGATCCACACGATAATAGAGAAGGTTAGAGGGGATATCCCGCACCAATAAATCAGATGCGTGTAAGTGTGTAGAACAGGCAGGGAATGGACCTTGCTATCAGGAACGAAATCCATACAGAGCAACAGAGTGCCTGCCCGGACTATCTTTAACAGGAGTTTGAGGAGAAAATATGAGTCGCATTTGTATGAAGCATTGCATAATAATGCTGGTTTACATCGTAGCGATCGGAGCCCAGTCAGCTTTTGCAGCTTCTGCACATTGGCAGCCTGATTACGAGAAAGCCAAAAAGCAGGCGCTGGCAGAATCGAAACCGATTGTCGCGATGTTTACAGCATCGTGGTGCGGACCGTGCAAAAGAATGAAATCAACAACACTGGTCGATGGAAATGTCAAACGGTTATTGAGATCGCATTTTGTGACTGTCATGATCGACACAGACCGCAACCCATCTTTAACACGCCAGTTTAATATCACCGGGATGCCTACGGTTGTTATCATCGATCCTGTTACCGGGAAAAGTGAGCGAGTAATTGGATTTCAGAGACGCGGACAGTTTTTGTCCTTTCTGAATATGAACAAAAAAGAAATGCAACTGGCTTCTGCTGTGACACACACAGAAAAACCGATTGTAAAGACTCAACCTGAACAAAAAGGTTTGCTGACTTCTTTCTGCCTGGTTAATATTGTAAACAGCGGAAAATTACTCAAAGGGAATTCAAACTACTCGGTAGAAAAAGAAGGGTACACGGTTCAATTCGCCTCCGCTGAGGATAAACAGACTTTTCTGAAAAACCCTGAAAAATACTGGCCACAATACAACGGAAACTGCCCGGTAATGCTGACGACTTCGCGAAGATCCGTTCTGGGAGAAGCCCGCTGGTCAGTGGAGTATGATGACAAACTGTTCTTTTGCCATTCCAAAGAACACGCAATGAAATTCATCGAAGCTCCTGCAAAGTTTGCCTCACAGAATATTGCAGCAAAAGAGGTAGGAATTCTGAAACGATAATTCCTATAGAGAGTTGCCTCCGTTCGCAGGATCCGCTACTGCGGACCGC
Organism: Planctomycetaceae bacterium; assembly: GCA_015487825.1. Taxonomy (GTDB): domain Bacteria; phylum Planctomycetota; class Planctomycetia; order Planctomycetales; family Planctomycetaceae; genus Rubinisphaera. The sequence goes on along the minus strand of WFOZ01000849.1, from coordinate 2,702 downwards.
GTTGGAAAGTGGGAACTCCTATTTCATGCAATGGTCCGCAGTAGTCCGTAGGGTGCGTCGTGACGCACCTTTTGCTTTTGAGACGCTAACCTCATCTGGTGCGTTGCAACGCACCCAACGGTACTTGACACATGCTGGCCTACGTCTCGATCTGGTCAAAGTGAAAAGATTCAAAACAGATTTGGTGCTACCATCGCCTAATCATTGTCGTGCAGAATATTTGCACCTCGCGCTGCTGTGCAGACCGAGCCAGTTAGAAAAGATAGCTACAACAGCAATCCGTGTATGACGAAAATGAGCTGCACAGCAGCCCCTACTCGGCTAGATTGGGCAACCACATTTTCTAAATTCCTCCAAGAGTTCTAGGCTTTCAAGCCAGTGTTTCACAATCGCTTCGACTTCGCACAAATTGTCAATAACAATATCCTCATACAGTGTGATGTATTCATCATGTAGGTCGTAGGTATCATAATCAAAATCGTTAGGAATTCCGATGCAGCGAATTCGGTATTTCCAAGGTTCTGAGGAGGCTTTCAACGTTGTCATCCCTGTTTCTGGGTTGATCTTAAATGGAAATACTGCGAGTCATCTTTGTATACCTTGATCGGGTGGCAGCGGCGAAGCAACGTGTATACCAGAATTAAGTAGCTGGGATATTTTGGTCGAAAACACAATATCTCCTTCTAATCGAACAAAATTCGGATAGTGCGACCATCTAATGTATGTATTTGAAGGTGAGGCACATAGTTGTGAATGTTTCCGTCGTCATAGTACCCTCGAACCGGGTAGCCCTCCCGCCTTTGGTGGTTGGGTTGCGTAGCGACAAGATGGAGGCGCCATGAGGGTTCCTTCTTCATTGGAAGTACAATTAAAACAGGACGCATATGGCGCCGGGTTCCACGATGCACCCTACGATAGACCGAGAACTTATCTCGGGACTATTGCTTATGTGTTTTATCTGGTGCTTCATTTTCCGTTGAACGACGGCTAAAAAAATGAAGTCGGGCAGTAATTGTTCGAGCGATCCTTACTAAAGAGTGAAACTCTTTAGAGCTTCGAGAGTTGTTGCTGCTGCATTGGAATCGATTGAATCAGCGGCAAGTTGAGTCGCCTCCGAAAGGTTGGCAGCTTTCCCGGTAAGCCACAAACCAGCTGCCGCGTTTGCCAGAACAATATCACGTGCGGCCCCCTGCTCTCCTGCAAATATTTTCCGTATAATTTCTGCACTTTGCTCTGCAGTACTTACCTGCAAACGGTCAACTTCAGCCGTTTTTAAACCGAAGTCCTCTGCACTCCACTGCAGTGAACAGACCTGGTCCCCTTCAACCAGAAACACCTGCGTGGTTCCCCACAAGCTGACTTCGTCGATCTCATTATTCCCGCAAACAATCGCAGAGCGTGTTGTCCCCAGTAGGGCCAGCGCATGAGCCAGTTTCTCGGCAAATGAATTGCGAATAGTTCCGATGAGCTGGAACTCGGCTCGCGCAGGATTAGTCAGTGGGCCCAGCAGGTTAAAAATAGTCCGCACACCAAGCGATTTACGGACGGGAACAAGATGTTTCATCGCCTGGTGCAGCAGTGGGGCAAAACAGAATCCGATACCGACTTCATCGATACAGCGATTGACCTGCTCAGGCGACAGATCGATTTTCACGCCCAGTTTTTCCAGAACATCTGCAGAGCCACTGGTACTGGAAACGGAACGATTCCCATGCTTGGCGACAGAAATACCGCAAGCCGCACAGAGAATTGCCGTTGCAGTGCTGATGTTGAAAGTGTGTAATCCATCTCCCCCGGTGCCGCATGTGTCGAGTAAACCATTGCCCTGCTGACGAATGAGTGTGCAGCGCGACCTCATAGCACCGGCAGCACCTGCGATTTCATCGATAGTTTCTCCCCGATGAGCCATGATGCACAGAAGCCCCGCGACCTGTATTGGATCGCTCTGCCCGTCCATAATTTCGCAGACAACATCGTGCATCTGACTTTGAGCCAGAACCCCACCTGCGATCACTTCCCGCAGAGCAGACTGTAATACGTTACTCATTCTATTTCCTGACCTGTAACGTTATGAATCCGGCTCTAAGTCCGGAAGACCTACACGGGGGCAATACTTCAACAAGGGGCATTCATTACAACGTGGTTTGCGGGCAACACAGATTTCGCGGCCCAGAAAAATCAGACGATGTGAGAAATCAATCCACTGTTTTTGAGGAAGAATTGCCATTAAATCCTGTTCAATTTTTTCGGGTTGTTTGCTTACGGTTAAGCCTAAAAGACGGCTTATTCTGCGGACATGCGTATCAACCACTACTCCGGTTGGAATCCCAAACCAGGATCCCAGGACTACATTTGCAGTCTTTCGCCCAACACCTGGCAGCTTAATCAGATCATCAAGGCGGTCGGGCACTTCGCCCTGATGAGACTCTACCAACTCCTTGGCCATTCCAATCAGACTTGTCGCCTTGGCTCGGAAGAAGCCGAGTGAATGAATGATCTTCTCTACTGCAGACTGTTTTGCACGAGCTAACTCAGCAGGAGTCGGATACTTTTCAAATAATACGGGCGTGACACGATTGACACGTTCATCGGTACATTGGGCCGAAAGAATTGTGGCAGCCAGTATTTCATAAGCATTCCTGTGATGCAGAGCACACTCAACAACGGGATATTTTTTTTTCAAAACCCGTAGAATGCTACGT
>WFOZ01000848.1 GCA_015487825.1 Planctomycetaceae bacterium | reverse complement strand
GAGTAAACATCGATCACGGGTACCGACTCCTCTTTCCCGATCCGGCGTACGGATTCTGCATATTGAACCAGCAGAACATTGAATCCGTTTTTATCACCTGGCAGATACGGAGGCTTACCGTAGAACTTTATTAGTTTCGGCGTCCATCTCAAAGAATTGGGCGTCATTAAAACAACTTGTGAGCCTCTGTTTTTAAGTTGCCGAATAAACTTGCGGATGTTCGTTTCATAGGCTTTCAGGCTGACACGCGAGGTTGTTTCGGGAGGCGTTTTCCAGACATCGACTGCTGCATCGTTGATTCCAAACTGGATGATGACGATATCCGGCTTCTTCGCCAGCACATCTGATTCAAATCGAGTCATCGCCAATTTTGTCGTATTGCCACCTACACCTGCGTTGATGATTTTCGCTTCTAAATTGAATTTCTGAAACTTATCCTCCAGCAAGTCCGCATAGACTTTTAACTTCCCACGAGGCGCGGTTGTGGAATCTCCAAAAGCAACAACAACGACCTCGGCAGCCATCAACCGGGAACTTGAAATGCAACAGATAAAAGCAAGCAGTATAAACTTGGAGAACAGATAACTGGAAAGACGGTCAGGGTAACTAATCAGTTGGTTTGAGTGATTATTCATTTCGAATATTTTCGTTACTGGCAAGTCAAGATATCTTGAACATGGAACCAATGTACAATATAGTCAAATGGAATGATGCAGGACCTATCCCGGAACAAATTTGTGGCGAGGCTGCTTTTTATGACAGATACTGCCAGAAACAACAAGTTACGTTGCATATTCCATCTGCTGTTCGGGAGCCTGCTGCTACTCTCCTTTTCGAACTGTTCTGAAGCGGAAGATGGATATTCACGATATGTTGGCTCCGCCCCGGAATTCAAACCGGTTCGACAAGACGAAACACTGCTGTTGAAGAGGTGGGATCGCTGGCATTACATGCCGTGGCGGTTTCATTGGGGAATTGGTACCGGGCAGGCAGGCGGTGAATTTTGCAGAGACTATGGTATCACCGGGGCGTTCACCGATAGTGGAGAAGGCCCGTTTGAGTGGATAAATAAGTGGGATCTCAGCTTCTACAACGATCATACTGCGGGAAAAGGGTTGTTGTATTTGTATGGTGCAAACAAAGGACAGAATTTTGTACGTTTTCAACGCGACCCCAAAGCAATCCGACAAGGTACACGAGGTCCGCAGCCTGTAGATGCCAAACTGAAGGCCAATGCCGAAAAGCTGATGCGGGAGAGCATCGGGAATGTAAAAAAACATTCCAACCGCTGCGTGGCTTATGCCTTGGATGATGAAATTTCCTGGGGGGCCTTTGTGATACCACTGTGCTGGCGAATTCACGAAAATGATCGCGATTATTCAAACTGGTTAAAAAAATATTACGGCAGAAGAAATACCCCGCCAGCTCTGTTTATTTCGTTTGATGATGTACGCGAGCAGATGAATGGTCCGCTTGGGAAAATTGATTTCTCTCCATTTCTGGATCGGATGACGTACAACGATTCGTATTGGGCGAATTTTGTGGGGGAACTTGTTTCCTACAGCAATTCGCTCGATCCCAATGTTCCCTGTGGCTTTGTCGGCGGACAGTCGCCAAGTTTATGGGGAGGGTATGATTACGCCAAGCTGATGAAGAAAATTCAGTTTATTGAAGCGTACGATTTAGGTTCCTCTCAGGAAATTATTCGCTCTTTTAATCCTGATAATCGTATGCCTGTGGTGATAGCACATTTTCATAAAAAAGATAAAGGGGTGGCAAACGATATCTGGCAAACCTGGTACTATTTCGCACATGGCAACCGCGGCATCATCGGCTGGATCGAGGACTGGTTCGATGGTAAAACACCGAAGCCGTGGCTCAAGCAGTATCGTAACACTTTACTGGAAATTTCCGGAAAGCATGCAGATAAAATTGTAGGAGCAAAATGGCAACACGAAGGGATCGCCATTTACTATTCGCATCCATCTATTCAGGTTTCCTGGTGCCTGGATTCCCAGGCTCATGGGAGAACGTGGGTCAATCGAGGAGGAGATTTTCAACTTGGTACTTCGCACAATGTCCGCAAAGCATGGGATTACCTTCTTTCAGACTCCGGCCTGCAATACAATTATATTTCTTACGATCAGGTTGTAAAAAAAGGAGTCCCCAGGCAGTACAAAGTGCTGATACTGCCAGCTTGCTACGCTATTTCAGATGCGGAAGCGGCACAGATCAGGCGGTTTGCATCTGCAGGGGGGACCGTCATTGCAGATTTTGGTTGCGGTGTCTTCGACCAACATGGCAAAGCCCGTTCCAAAGGAGCTCTCGACAGCCTCTTCGGTGTCAAGCACAATGGGACAGAATCGCAGGCAGACTGGTTTGGGCAAAGCCTGTGGGTGGAAACTGATCAGGATCGCGGCTTTTATTACAAGAAATTTCAGGAACTGTTTGCTACTGTCAAATCTCCTTTGCATTCCGGGTTCGCCATTGCAGAACATCGACTGCCCGTCAATAAAACGCGAAAATTCGGAAGAGGAACAGTCCACTATCTGAACCTGTCTCCTCAGCGTTACCTGCAATACCGACAGGAAGGCGTTATTGACCAGGCTCATCGAGATCTGTTTTTGAAACCGATCAAAGATGCGGGAATCACTTCGCCTGTAGAATTGACAGATCAGTCAGGAAAACGTCCCCGTGACAGTGAAGTGACTCGCTGGAAAAAAAGAGGCAAAACTTATCTGTTCGTCATTCAAAATGCACACGTGACCGGCTCAGCACTCGGCGGTGGCGGCGCAGAAGGCCTCAGAAAAGGAACAGAGCAAATCACCATTTCTTTCAGAGAGCCGGTAAAAGACTTACGCAACGAAAGGACCGGCGAAAAACTCGGCGACGGCAAACAGTTCAAGGTAGAATTCAACCGCCTCGAAGCAACATTCCTGAGCCATCGATGAATGTGCTACTTCGACGTTAACGAAATTATCGAGCTTTACGCAGTTTGTAGGGTCCGCTATTGCGGACCACCGCAGAAATAGGAGGATCCACCTCCCATCGTGGTCCGCAATAGCGGACCCTACGCCAAAGCTGAATAGTTACCATTAAACAAAAACAGAGAATTGCAGGTAGTCTAGCTGAATTCACTCTTTCTCATAATCCAGTGTGAAAGCAGACTCTTTTTTCTCTGGCAACCACCCTTTTTGTAACGCAGTTCGCACAGACTGCTCAATTAGTTTCGGAGTAACGGGTTCTTGAGGTATGCCAATAAAACTGTCGTACCTAACCCATGGAAAGTTTATTGACAGGACGCTACCTGGTTCCTCATACAATTCGACTGCTGCCTGTATGTTTGATTCCATCACAGCTTGAGTGTATGTAGGCCTCTTTCGTACGGTCCACCGATATTTTATATCGTCAACAATAATCTTTCGTGAACCTGTTTTAGTATCTTATCAATGAAATGCTGCGCATAAGTGGCAGGAAATATTGAAATAATTGGGTAGCCCATCCGCTTTTAGCGGTTGGGTTGCGTAGCAACAAGATGAATGCGCCATGTGGTCTCCAAGATTATTGG
>WFOZ01000847.1 GCA_015487825.1 Planctomycetaceae bacterium | reverse complement strand
GCTGGTTCATTCTGATAGCCGTAACCAAAAACTATTTTCTAAAATTTGCGAATCGTTCGTAAATTTTTCCGTTAGTAATACAGATAACCCAACGTAGACAGAACCGGGCAAATTAAATCTCAGTTCACTTTATTGTAATACTTTCAGCCACCAACAGGCCCGCGTTCAAAAATCATCAGAGACCAAGGCCCGGTTTGTCAGGAACTCCCGGTTATGTACTGTATAGCCTAAATGAGGGGCGGGTTATTCCTGCTGTCATAATTCTAACAGATAATGCAAAAATGAAAATCAAGTAAGTTATCGAGGGAGAAACCGGAAGAACGGCCATTGAATATGTTGAGTTCAGACAATTTTTTAACCAAATTTATTAGAAATGCCAGATTTTTGCCTTTCAGGAAGACTCAATACAAAATTATGACCTAAGTTTGAGATGCTTGAAAATCAAAGAATAATGTTTTTCATGTTTGAAATGCAAAATAATCTACTTCAGAGTCTCCCGGACCTTTATAGCGAGAATTTACTGATGACTACAATTTTTGGAAGCCAGGGACAATCCGCTAATCGTCGCAGTTCAAATACAGAGAGTTCAAATTACTCCGGTCCAGAGCGAAGACAGTTTCGCGATTCTCATTCTGAATCAAACCCCGAAGTGGGCGAACTGGCACAAGCGGTCGATCAATACAAATTGAACCACCGCAGACGGTTCATTACCTACGAAGAATTACATAGTGTGATTATCGAACTGGGATACAAAAAAGAAACTGAAGTCGCCACCGCAGACTGCGTTTGATATCGCATCCGGCAGGGCAGTAGCTGCAATTTAATGCAGTCCAGGAAACTGGTGCTGTTCAGTCAATTTCATAATACTCGCTCACAAGCGGCAACAACCCCGCATGCTTAAGATTTTCCAGCGGTGCGCGGAAGGTGATTCGCACAACGCCAGGGTGGCGACCAATTTCGATCTCGCCGGTGATCGTGGCTCTATTCATGACTTCAGGCAACGGCATCTCAAGCAGACAAGCCGCTCGTTGCAGACCGTTGTCGGTTGCTGCATTCAGGTCAGCACCTGTTCCAATAACAGAAATTGGTGCCGATTGTTCCAGAGAACGTAATGCGTAGCTTTGCGCGAGTTTCTCGGCCCGGGCCTGCTCCTGTTTTGATAACGGTTGGGCAAGGAATGGAAGATCTTCCACCAGGGGCAGCAAAATGGGGCCGTCGATATTGAGTCCTTTCATCACATCAACCTGCAATGTGACGGTACCGGAAACATCGCAGGTGTGCCCGGCGATTTCACCGTTTCCCTGCATCGCGTGCATATCTCCCAGGTAGACGCCGCCGCCGGGAACTTTAACCGGACAAATCAGTAACGCCCCGGCGCGGACGGTGTTAACATCCATGTGCCCATCGGTGCGTTGTTTCAATTGTTCTTCAGTCAAACCGAATTGGTGCGGAGCTCCGATGAGGAACGAACCAAAGTCTCCCGCATTATGAGAGTCCGGCATCGCAACGGCAGGTGTCGTCCCCAACTGCCCCAGGAACGGTCGCAAGCGAGCGACAACGCCAACCAGATCGTGTGGAGCTAATGTCAAAATCGGATTTTGTATCGAATGATCCGGCAAGGCTGAAAACTTGCGGGCATTTCGCGCTATTTGCTCGGTTGGTTCTTGAGGAAGCGTCACTCCTACAGTTCGTCCAGCATCGAATGCAATCGTGTACCCGTTGGTGAAAGCGAACGGAGCTGCATCTGCACCGCACTTTGCACATCGAACCGCATTCGGACCGATGCCCTCAAGCACCGTCTCAGGGAAAGAAGTTTTACATTGTGGACAAACCGCAGCACAATAAGGGTCTCCCAGGAATCTGCCTTCTATGACGCGGTCATTTCCTGATGCCGTCGCCATTGAGGTGACGTTGATTTCCTTGATACGAATTGCAATCGCATCTCCCACCTCTGCCCCTGCAACAGCGACCGGGCGGGTAACTTCGTGGCCGCCACGAATCGCAGGGGTAATCATTGGCCCCCAGCAACCCGGTGCCGTGTTCGCCACAATGTGCCCACCATCGCAAACCGGCCCCAGCATCTGCTTCTCGGGATCGAGGATGCCATCGGTGTACTCATCGACAAACAAGGTTTCGCAACCTCTATCGCTTATATTTGAATTGCCAGTAGCGATTTCTTCGTTGGTTTGTTGATGAGTTGCCATTTGCTGATACCTCGAAATGTAAACGATCCAGGAAAATGTCACAATTCAAATTATTTTCCATCATTTGCTTCTGCTGCGACCGGTTTGATTTTCTTTGGATCTCCTAATTCTTTCAAGATGCCAAAATCCGGTTCAACGCCTCGTTCTCGGGATGTGAAGAAGTTGAACATCAATATTCCATCAGCGCCTTGTTTCCATAAATGTTTGGCAATCTGGCGATAGGTATCTGCTTTTGGTTCGACTTCAATCGAGCCGTACAGGGGAATATTTGCGGGGAGCGATTTTCGGTACTCGGCAATCGGCAGTGGAAAATTATTGTGCAGATAATGCGATGCAACCACGATATCAATCAAACCTCGATTCGCCCAGTCGATCGGATCGAGTCCCAGGCCGCGATTCTGTTCCGGTCTGGCCATCACTCGTACTGAAAGCAAAATCGGACGCCCACGCTTCTTTGCGACCTGCCTGGTCATTTCCCGGATTTCGGCAACCCAGTTC
>WFOZ01000846.1 GCA_015487825.1 Planctomycetaceae bacterium | reverse complement strand
GTTCCGTTTCTCGTGTTGAGCGAAGATTCTGAAACGGTTTCATCCAAGGTTCGAGACCAGCTTGTCTGATGATCCGCTGAAATTGTGTTCTGAGGTTTGAATTCTTACTGCGGTATCTTGTGATAACATATTTTGTTCCCGGTTCGGCCTGGTCAAAAGCGACTTCCAAATAGGGGCGAATCTCAGGAAACAATGGGATAATCCGAGAAGCCCCACCTTCATGGTGTTCTGTTTTGGGGCTTGGTACGACAATTTTTTCTTTCTCCCAATTGATATGGGACCACTGAAGCGAAAGGGATTCAGACGGACATCTCAAACCGCCGTAACGAGCGAGGACGAACAGCAAACGCCATTCATTGTCAGGGCATGCCTCAATAATCTTGTCTGCATCTTCTCGCTTGAGAAAATACATTTTCTCGCGGTTTGCTCCGACATTTGTTTTCAGGTCTTCGAACGGATTTTCCGGGATCAGCCGTTTCTTCTTCGCATAATTGAAAAACTGCTTCGCACGCCCGCATCGACGCCGAACGGTGTTTTCTGAAAGACCGGACCGAACAAGAAATCGCTGAAAGTCTTCTGCATCGGCTGACGAAATAGCAGTTAACGGCAATAAATGTCCGAAAAACTCTTTCAGATTCAAGGCTGATCTGGTGAGATGCTTAATAGTGCTTTTCTTGACATCATCACGCCCTTTGATGTAGTCATCCAAAAATTGGCCAAGCAATTGATTATGGTTCTCACGTCGAGAGGCAAGGCCAACACTAACGAGCTTTTCGTAATGAAAATCATCAAGAGAGGTTAGCCATTGGGAAGTTTCGCTATCAGGAGGGTTTCCCATTATCTGATCTGAGATCAGATATTCCACTCTCAGCTTGAACGTATTGGCGAGCTTCGCGGTGACTTTTCCCAGGCGGATCGATCTGCGTTTCCCATCGCGGGCTTTGAACTGAATCGTTTTATATCCGTTTTTTTCATTTGTTGAAATGCTAGCCATGCTGTTCGTTTTTCCTTATTGGATTGCATTTATCAAAAATTGTTTGCTTGTTTGAGTTGATCCACGCCTTGAGATCAGCCGGGTCGTATCGAACACTCTTCCCGATTCGCACACATGGAAGAGAACCGCGAGGCGTCGTAAATGACCAAAGTGTTCTTTCACTAATTTGCAGTACATTCGCTGCCTGCTTTATATCAAACAGCAAAACAGATTCTTCATTCAAATTCATTTTGTATCCTCCGTGATACAGGGTAGAAAAGGAAAGGCGGCTTCGGGGGACCATTCAGCTTCACTCCTAAGAGATTCTCTTTCAGGATCAGTCAACAGTCCCGCGACTTCTTCAGGCTCCAGGCGAATTCGTCGCTTATCAATGTACCGTTCCGGATTCATCTTTGCTCGTATGTTTTCGTATGTATCAGTAACCCTTCCCACACATTTCTTGACGGGAGCGAAGTTTCCGTTTGAGTTCAAGCCGAGTTCATTTTTCATTACCACGCATTTTACATCACAGTTCTTTGTCCGTTCACGAATGGTATTGGTTTTACGCCGGGGCTTTTTATCCGGGGTTTCACCGCGACAGATACCACAGGAGCAATCAATCTCATGCGTGAAGGAAGCGATCTCCTGTTCCGTGGGGATATAACGATTGCTTTGCTTTTGCTTCTCTTTTATGGTCTGCCAGAACCCTCTACTTGTTCCGTAACGATGAATTCGTCCCTTCAGGTCAAGTACCCAGTCAGGATAGCCATAATCGGGATGTTTGATTAAATACTTTGTTGCATAGTTTGCAGCATGTTCGTTATTGGAAAATACCGGTGCACTGAATCGGACAGAACCAAAGCCAGGCCGCTCACCTTCGGGGGGACCAAGTTCTTTGGGGCGGTTTCGATTCCACACCATACAGGCAAATTCAAAAGGTAGATGCTTTGTTTCCAGTAGTAAGTGCCAATGAGGCATTTCTGTTTTCTTCTGCCACTCAAGCACATAGAAATAACGTTTGCTGATCAGGTATTTTTCTTTTTTTAATGCTCTGACGAGTTCCGAAAGAGAGCGTTTTTTACGGACGTGCCCAAATGCTAATTCAGGTGATTCAAATAACAAGGGGTCAATGGTAAAGGTCCACATTTGCAAGGCTTGGAATGACTCAAGAATTTCAACCAACCTGTCACGAAGTTTGAGCCCCAGCCCCAGGCAGCAATCAGGACAAAACCAACACTTGCATCCGCATGCCTGAATGTAATATTCGGTCCCAAATCGATTGAGAGTCCCGTCCACAATATTTCTTATTATTTCAAGATAAGTGTCAGGCCCGTGCGGGCTCACCTCGCCTCGCTCGCTACCGCTCGGCTTCGGCTCCCCCGCACCGTCTGTCGTGTCGCTCAATTCAATAAACTTGCCTTCCATAATGCACCTCCATGTGCTGGGTAAATTATCGCCCCGGTACGTATCCTCGCCCGGTGTAATCAAGACTGAACCAGACTTCCCCCTTATCCTCTGGCGGCGGGTCCATTTGCATATCCTGAAACTCTTTCAACTCATTTGGCGTATGACGTTCACCAAATCGACCAACAAACGCACATTTAGCTTCATTCTTTCGGCAAACAAAACCAGCCTTGTCGCGGTACGGTTCACCAACAACAAGATTAGCAAGACATCCTCGCAATAGTCCTGAGACGAGTTGATTCAGGCTGATCCCCGCATCATTGGAAGCCTGCTTCAACTTCTCATGCAGATCGGAATCCAGTCGCAACTCTACTCTCGCTTTGTCGGATGAATCCTGCTTTGGTCGGGATGATTTCTTTTTCAACTTATTACTCCTGATATACGGTTTATGCTCCGTCACTACTTCCGTCACTACTTCCGTCACTACTTCCGTCACTACTTCCGTCACTATAGCCGTGTTGTATTTTGTGTCAATAGATTTCTGCAGCCGTCCGCAAAGAATGGAATATTTTTGCAAAGTTGATCGCCTCAGTAGATATCCGGGCTCCCCAGGTGAATCTCAATTTCACATGAAAGCACATTGGGGGCTTGCCCAGCCGGGGCTGCTACTCGCAGAGAGGCAGCTTCCGAAGCTGCACCCGACAAGCCCCCTTTTCCGTGATGGGAATGGATAGAGCCGATAAAGGAAAGCGTAACTCGGCTTTGAAATGAATACTTAAGAGTGAAATAAAACATCGCTATTCAAGTTGTTTCCGGCACCTCATAATATTCCTTGATGATTTTCACTAATGACCCCTGACTCTTTTCTTCTAGCCAGTTTAGTAATTTTTCGCGAGTCATTACACGGCAGGCAATGCCATGAGATTTTTTCTTCTTGTTCGCATACGTATTTGCATCATCGCCTAACAGCCCGCTTGTGATAAAAACTGCTTCGACCTTCTTGTATTGTTCGGTAACATTCCACCCATATTCGTCAGTGGCAACCTTGCATCGTTTCTCAAAGTGACGCTCAATATCTTTTTTGCTTTCCCGATACTCAGAATGCCGCCCTTTGCATTCAATCAATTTGCATTCATCACCTCGCACGGCAACAATGTCAATTTCATATGATTCGTCTTGAGCGTAATCTTTAATGATTTTTCTCAATGTCACATCGTAACCAGCAGCTTTCCACGCTAAAGCAATGATTAGCTCAAAAAGAATTCCCTTTAAGTTGGAAAATATCCCACCTCCAAATTCAGTATTTTGGGCGATTTTTAAAGTTTTTTCAATCTCACTCACCTGCTCTATGCTTACT
>WFOZ01000845.1 GCA_015487825.1 Planctomycetaceae bacterium | reverse complement strand
GTGTCGAACCATTTATGTTATCAAGTTCGCTTTCCGCGATTCTCGGTCAGCGGCTCGCCCGGCGTCTTTGTCCCGATTGCAAAGTTCCTTACAAACCGAAACCGGAATTCCTGAAAAAAGCAAATTTGCCTGCCAGTAAAATTGAAAACTTCTACCGCCCACCTTCCAGTAAAGAAGTGGAAGGTCAATGTCCAACTTGTGGAGGGCTTGGCTTCAAAGGGCGGGTCGGTGTTTATGAATTACTCGATTTGAATGATCGCATGCGAGACATGATCCGCGATAATGCGGCAATCACTCAAATTAAAGCAGAGGCCCGCAAGAACGGCATGTTGTATATGCGGGAAGAAGGCTTAAGACTCGTTGTCAAAGGAGTTACCTCTGTCGAAGAAATGTTACGTGTTGTCAAATAAACAAAGCAACTCAAGTCTGTTAATACTCGGGTAGTTTGCTTGTTATAAAAGAATATTTTTGTTGAGTTCGATTTTTTATACGGATTTCTCTCATGATAGACCTGTTTCTCTTGGCTGTTGTTGCGGTCGTCACCTGGTGTGTAGCCGCCGAAGGGGCGTGGGGAGCAGCTTTGACGTTCCTCTCTGTTTTCTTTGCTGGGCTGCTGGCGATGAATTACTTTGAGCCACTTGCAATTCTACTGCAATCAACTCTTAATCTGGGGCCAGCCTGGAATAATCGTTGGGACTTCATTGCAATGATGCTGTTATTTATCGGTTTTATTTTTGCCTTCCGCATCGGAACAGAACAGATCATGCCCAACTTTATTCAGGTGCACCCACTGGCACACGATGGAGTTCGCTGGGTAGCAGGAGCGGCCACCGGTTACCTGACTATGGCAATCCTGCTCACCTCTTTACACACAGCCCCACTTCCCAGAAACTTTTTGGGTTTCACCCCGGAACGCAATAATTTTCTGGGAATGTCTGCTCCAGATCGGCAATGGCTGGGGTTTGTTCAATACGCAACAGAAAAATCCTTCCGCAATGGCGAAGATGGCCAATTCTTTGATGGCTCGACAGCTATCTTTGCTGATAAACAGGAAGTTGTTCTGCCAACGTTTATTATTCGCTATGCGACACGACGAAGTATGGGAGACCTGGCTGCTGCTCCCCCCGCAGAAACCGCCCCTGCCGCAACTCCAGGCCGCAGCACCCCTGCTCCGTTCTAATAACGCGACCAGCGCAGCAGACTCGGTTGGAATAAACCTCAACTAACACCTTGTTGCCAACACAGCCTGATCAGACAGAACAGATTTTTCATGTCACAAACTTCTCCTCCCGGTCCGCGAGTTAATATTCAGATTCTACTTTCCGGTTTTCTCATGGGAGGAGCCGACATCATTCCGGGAGTCGCCGGCGGTACCGTTGCCTTAATACTTGGAATATACACCCGACTTGTTACCGCAATCAGTCGAATCGACAGCACATTCATTTCCTGTTTGCTACAGCGTAAATTTCGAAAAGCAATTCAACACGCTGACTTACAATTTCTCTTCACGCTGGGGGCAGGCATTGCAGCGGGGGTAATTTCTTTAGCGGGGCTGATGCACTTTCTGCTGCTGAATTATCACACATTAACATTGGCTGTTTTTTTCGGATTGATTGTCGCTTCAAGCTGGCTTGTCGCCAAAATTGTACAGCGATGGAATGCAGCAGAATATGCCGGCGTTCTGCTGGGCGGTCTGTTTGCATTCTGGCTCGTAGGACTCCCACTGTTTCAGCAGCCGCCCAATAGCTTCGCTTATCTGTTTTTCTGTGGAACTGTCGCCATCTGCGCGATGATTCTTCCGGGAATCAGCGGAGCATTCATTCTGCTCCTGTTAGGGAAATATGCAGAAATCACCGGCATGATCAAGGGGCTTGTGCATGGTGAAATCAGCGGAGAAATAGTGCTGAGCATTATCACTTTCGCAGCAGGTTGCCTGTTTGGACTACTTGGTTTTAGCAAACTGTTGAAACTTCTGCTTTCAAAATATGAATCAATAATGATGGCAATTCTTTGTGGATTCATGATCGGCTCGTTACGAAAACTATGGCCATTTCAAAAAGATATGACTCCTGATATCACCGAATTAAAACACAAAATCTATCAGAATCTCCCAATGAATGATGCCCTTAATTCTACAGAATTGCTACCTGCCATCTGCCTGATTGTTCTTGCAGCCATCTGCGTATTGGCTCTCGAAAAATGGGCTTCAGGAGTACAAAAGGCTAAATCTCTTTCGGAAAATATTGAATAAACGTAACTACTCAGCGTTGGCGTAGGGTCCGCTATTGCGGACCACGATGGGAAGTGGAGCCTCCTATTTCTGCGGTGGTCCGCGGGTAGCGGACCCTACAAACTATTCAGTCAGGATTGTCTCTGCTGCGAACTCCGTTTTCAAAACACGGTAAACAGAAGCATCTGTGTGGTTCGCATGAGCCGGGCCTGTTCTTTGAGTGTCATCTTTTTCTTTTTCAGAATTCGTTCTGTTTGAATTCGAGCCTGAGTGACAAACAGGCGCTGCACCATATTCAGTTTCCATTCGTCTGCCTTTTTTTCTATCTCAGTAACGATATTCAATATCGCCTCGACTTCGGTAAGGGAAACTTTCGGGTTTTTGATCCAAACGGGTGCCTGTTGTAAATTTGAGAGCCGTTTTGCCAGAACAGCCAGTCCCTGCGAAATGGCTGTGACCTGCTCATAATTTATTTTATCGGCGGTATCACGAATCGTGTGATAATCTTTTGATTGTCCTGTTGAAGCGAACAGGAAAGGAATTTCCCGATCACGAAACGGTCCGTAATCGCTGCGTGTTCCGACAAAATCATCGCTTAACAGAACGGGACTTGCTTTTTC
>WFOZ01000844.1 GCA_015487825.1 Planctomycetaceae bacterium | reverse complement strand
CAGATGTGTATAAGAGACAGGGTAAGCAGTTCCGAACGTTTATGTTCCTGTGCAAAATGAACCACCGCTGCAACTTCCGGCGGCGTTCCCATCGGCCCCAGAATAATGCCGATCAGCATCTCTTCGATTTCAGTCGGGTTTTGTTTGGAAAGATCGCGAATCTGAGTTTCGATCCAGTTCCCCAATGGTCCCAGTGAAGCACGGAATTCCGCATATTGCCGTTCATTGCTCCAAAGTTTCTTCGGATGCAGATTGATAACAATCCGGACCCCGGCAGGCATATTCAGTAGTTTGATCGGTTTACCGGATGTCGGATTTTTTGCCTGAAGCTTGTCATATTTTTCTGGCCTGCGGGTATCTTTTTTACCAGAGACAACCTGTTCTTTAACGGGAGTTTTGCCGGTAATATTCTGAGGCGAACTCTTCTCAGATTTTACCTCAATTTTCCCTCCCTTCAAATAAAAATAACCGACACCTCCAACGGCGAGAAACAGGATCAGAAAAGTGACCATTAAAGAGGTTGCATTACTTCGCCCTCGTTTTGCGGTATAAACGGGTTTCTCCGAATCGCTGACGATTTCAGTAAGTAGCGGGTCAGCAGGGCTGTTTTTCTGTTCCAGGAATGAAAGTGGATTCTCTGTTTCGCTGGCTCTTGGCGATGCAGCAGGTTCATCGGGAATCCAGCTCGGATGAATTCCCTCCACCGGCTTTTCAGTTGCCTTTTCGACCGGTTCCTGCAGGACAAATCGATGCTGGCACTTTGGGCATTTCCCGGTCTTTCCCAGCAGACTGCGATCCTTCAGCTTCAGTTTCGATTGGCATTTGGGGCAGGGAATAGAAATCGCAGCCATAATTCTGTTTGCTCACTGGAAAAATCGATGGAGTTTACTTATTGATATCGGATCAGCCGATATCAGATCGTACTCGCATTTCCAGAAACAGTCAAATCGGGATTTGCAGCATCGCCTGAGCCAGAAGCAGCCAATTTGCCTCTATTTGCCCCAAACGAACCTCAGGAACAGCCCCCAGGTAGCTTCCCTGATTCAATGGTTCAAATTCCTGTTTGGTTCCGGCTATGCCGGGTCAAGATTTCAAAACAGAGGCCGGTTTGAAATCACTTCCCAGTATTTTATTGCTGTTACAGCCAAGCCAGTTTTCGAGGATAGCTGCATAAACCTGCCTGAAGTCGGTGTGGAAACGCAAGTCTCCCTCATCGAGATCTTTCAGTGAAGGATGCTTTCCGATCAACCCGGCTTTGACACGGTTCCCGATCAGAAACATCGGGGCAGCGGTTCCATGATCGGTTCCTTTGCTCGCATTTTCTTCAACACGTCTGCCGAATTCACTAAAACAAACTGTCAACACGCGGTTCCCATGTCCCTGCTTCGTTACATCGGTATTGAAAGCGGAGACCGCATCGCCAAGTTGACGAAGTAATGAAACGTGCGCACCAGCCTGCTGAGAGTGGGTATCAAACCCGGCAATTTCTACATAGTAAATTTTTGTCCGGAGCCCCGATTCAATTAATTGAGCAACCGTTTTCAATTTCTTCCCTAATGCCGTTTCCGGATAAGTCGCCTTGGGATGATACGATTTCCCTTTTTGTTCAAACTGCTTACTGACATCAATCGCAGTCCCGGTACTCGATTGTACAAAATCGAGTAACCCGTTTGGCTTCTCCCGTTTGGCTTCAATTAATTTTCGGATATCTTTAACAGACTCCTGCTGAGAAATATTCAAGCGAAACTGTTCCAGAGATCGAACTGAAGGCACACGATGCGTGCGGGAGAGAAGTGATAAAGGTTGCTTTTCATGCCCGAGATGCAATGCTGCAATATCGATCGGGTGAGATTGCTGCAGTTGATCGATACAGAGCCCGAGCCAGCCTGTATCCCGTTTTTCTGTTTTTCGCTTGCAGGTATGCCAGAAGTCCATCGATTCAAAATGTGATCGATTCGGATTGGGATACCCGACACCCTGCACAATCGACAGCTGCCCCTGATCATACAGACTCGAAAATCCTTTAAGCACCGGATGAAATCCGAGCTCGTCATTAATTTTAAGAACATCCTTTTTGCTTACTGCCAGGCTTGGACGAGCTTTTCTGTAATCGTCGTTTGTAAAAGGAACGACCGTATTTAAACCGTCGTTACCACCGGAAAGCTGGACAACAACCAGCACATTCTCCTGCGATTTTGCTTTCATCGCAGCATGTGCCAGAAATTGAGGCGTGGTTGCCCCCAAACCGATAACTGCGGTTCCGGATGCGGTTAGATTGATAAATTGCCGTCGTGAAAGAGACATCGTCTGTTTCCAATCTTTCTAAAGGAAAACTATTGGAACTTAAATATGTTTTGACGGGCTGGAATTAAAGTTCGCTCTCAACTGTATTAAAAGCGACCGGACAATACAGCCCTGTTAAGGTACTATGTTGCAACTCAGGCTAACTGATACTCAGGCAGAGTGCAGATTATGTGCAACGCATTTCGTAAACGTTGCTCACGATCCCCCTTTCCGGAATCGATTTTTCGCACGAGTGAGTTTCGTACATCCGCAGGGATACCGATTGCAAACAGCCTTGCTTGCAACCAATCAACAATCTGTTTCGGTTTTTTCAATCGATGTTTATCGAAAAGATCAACCAGTCCGCCACCTGCAAAGCGTGTCTGTTTTCGATCAAGCATTTTACGGACAAGGTTTGCACGAGCCAGCAGTGTAGATGAATTGATCCAGGCTCTGCCTCCATCCCATCCTTTAACATTAGGT
>WFOZ01000843.1 GCA_015487825.1 Planctomycetaceae bacterium | reverse complement strand
CACACACACCAGAGACAACCCCAGCGGGAGCGGCTGAGGTGTCTCCTACATTGGAGCCATTTCATAAAGCAATTCTCAATATATTCAAAGAGGACGAAACTTCTCCGCCAAAGCAGCATCACATGATAAACGCAAATTTACAGACGGCTTCAATCTGAACATAGCTTTGAAGGAAGTTACTCTTCGGTACAACGATTTATTATCAAGCATCGCCAACAGCATCGGGAAACTTTCCTTTCACTTGATCTTAACCAGCTCAGCGGATGGAAGCAGACTTCGGTGTGTAGCGGCGGACTTTCACATCGTTCTTTTGCAGCACTCCCGGCGTACTACGGCCTCTGGTGATGAGTGTTTCAAGTAACTCCTTCATCTGTGTGATACGCTTGGGCTCATCCGCTGCAAGGTTCTTTGATTCGCCGATGTCAGAAGCAAGGTCGTAAAGCTGGAGCAGCTGGCTTTGGTCACCTCCTTTGCTCCAGCCCCCCGAACCGGGCGCGGGAATATATTTCCAGTGACCAATTCGCAAACTCGGTATGCCGCGGCTTGAACAACTAACAGAAGTTTCACGCACTGGCTTCTCCTCGCCTTTAAGAAGCGGGAGCAGGCTGAAACTATCTTCACCCGCATTATCCGGAAGCTTCTGGCCGAGTATTTCGGCAAATGTGGCTAACAGGTCGGCTTGGTGAACCAACTGAGTACAAACAGTACCCGGCTTCACAATACCTGGCCAGCGTACAATAAATGGGACGCGATGTCCTCCTTCCCATGCATCGGCCTTGTAACCACGCAGTGGGCCACTGGGATAATGCCCTTGTTTTTCCAGAACACTGACACCGATGTAGGGAGCGCAGCCATTATCACTGGTGAATACAACGAGTGTATTCTGCGCCACTCCACTCTGGACGAGCGCATGAAGTACTTTCCCAACGATGGCGTCAGTCTCCATGACAAAATCCGCATAGAGGTTTAGTCGGCTCTTCCCTTTCCATTCCTCATTGACCGAAAGAGGCGTGTGGGGTGAAGTTAAAGGCAGATAAAGCAAGAACGGTTGCTGAGTTTTTGCTTCACTTTTAATGAACCTGACTGCTCGGTCACCTAATGCGGGAAGTATGGGCTCCAGCTTCCAGTTATCCAGAGCTGGCCCCTGTTGACTGGCCTGATTCCGTACAAACAGTTCCGGTGTTCCAAACTCGCTCGGAATGCCTACAGTGCGGTCATTTTCGATGAAGCAGTATGGCGGCCAATTCGGGACATCAGTGCCAAAGTATTTATCGAAGCCAACGGCTGTTGGCCCTCCAGGTATCGCCTGAGAAAATACTTCACGCCATGCAGTTCGATGCTCATCAGTCGTTGAGAGATCCTTCTTGCCTTTGTATCCGGTGGTGCGGAAATACATTTTCTTCGAAGCAGGTATCGGCCAGTTCCATCCCAGATGCCATTTACCAATACATGCCGTGTGATAACCGTTCTGTTTTGCCAACCCACCAATAGTCAACCTGTCAGGTGTGATAAGTGGCTTTCCCCACAACCCGACAATGCCACTCTGCAACCGCGTTCGCCAATGATAACGGCCTGTCAACAATGTGTATCGCGAAGGTGAACAAACTCCTGATGAAGAATGTCCGTCGGTAAACCGCATACCCTGCGAAGCCAGTCGGTCAATGTGGAGAGTCGGAATCTTTCCCCGCTCAGGGTTATAACACTGCACATCGCCATACCCAAGATCGTCAGCATAGATCACCAAAATATTAGGCCGTCTTTGTGAAAGCTCACTGGCGAAACAGGAAAGTGAGAACAGCCTAAATACGGTAACAAGAGTAGTAGTTGTGATGATGATTTTTTGCATGATGTTTACTCTGCGACGCTGGGGCTGCTGTGTATGCCGTTTAAGTAAGTATAGCTTCCACGAAACTTTTCCATGGCGTGTTCACCATAATCTGATCCATATGTTATGAGAGTCTTCTTGATCCTGAAAGGAAAAAAGGCTCGAAATGTCAAAGAAGCGTAAACGACATACTCCGGAGCAGATTGTCAAAAAGCTTCGTGATGCGGATGAGATGTTGGATGCGGGGGAGGAGTTGGCTACGATTTTGCAAACTATTGAAGTGAGCGAAGCGACGTATCATCGCTGGCGTATCCGATAAAAGAACCTGCAAGAGAATATCGCCTGACTGGAACGCTTCACTTTTTCCTTGATCAGACAATATCCTTCAAAGCAAAGATAGACGATGAACCGCAGAATATGCGACTGGAACGAAAAACTTCCTGTGGAAAGTTCTTACCAACACAACAACTTAGTACGCGATGGCTCTGGGCCGACCGGATCTTGCGTTTAGCACTCTTTAATATTCACCGTCTGAAATGCACGCCTCCGCAGGAATCTCTTCGCAACCAGCGTTACACTTTTCGCCTATCCGTTGCTACGTTTTCTGGCAGTTATTTCAACTTTCCTGGCAATTGATGTCCCGATAATAAATTACCCTTTTCACAATTCCTCTTACGGCTACGCCCCCAGATTTATCAGTTAACCGGGGCCACACGTGATCCCGTTTTGAGAAATCCTGTGTGATTGATCTGGAAGATTATGTCAGTTTTAGCTGTCATCCTTGTGGCATAATAATCTATTTGCTCCAATGCCTATTGGTTGTATACTTATTTCATCTCAATGGAGTAATAGCCAGTGCTTGTGAGAAATGACAAAAACCGACTGTGGCAATGGCAGGTCTATGCTTTTATCCTGCTTGGAGGCATTGTCATCCTGTTGAGACTGGCACAAGCGCTGAAATTAATCAGCCCATTGACGCAAAGCGTTTCACGCATCGCGCCGATCCTGGCTATTCTGACTTTGTTGTTCTTCTTCTGTTGGAAAAACAGAGGCTCTCGAATTATCAAAGTGTCTTTTTTTCTTATTGCAATTGCAACTTGTGGCGACCTGTTTTTCACAGTCATACATGATCTCCCCTCATGGGACCATACCCCTGTGGTTGGCAAACTGGACCGCACCTCCAAAGTGCTGGAGCAGATTGTCATCGGAACCCTCATTGGCAGTTTTCTTCTGATTTATTACCAGTTACTGAAAACCAGTGAAGAAACACATCGTCTTTTTGAAAAAAACCTGGAGATTTTGGATCTTTTTTTCAAGCATTCGTTAAGTCAGATTGTGTTACTCGATAAGGATTTCAATTTCATCCGTGTCAACGATGCTTATGCACGTGCTTGTGCACGAGACGTTTCCGATTTTCCGGGAAACAATCATTTCGATTTTTATCCCTCCAACAACCAGGAGATATTTGAAGAAGTCGTCGCGACAAAGAAGCCTTTTCAGACATTTGCTCGACCGTTTGTCTTTCCAGATCATCCGGAATGGGAAACCACTTATTGGGATTGGGCGCTGATTCCAGTTCTCGATGATCAAGGCGAAGTTGAAATGCTGATGTTCTCTCTGAACGATGTGACCGAAAGAAAACGAGCTGAGGAAGAACTTTACAAAAATCATGACCTTTTGAACGCAATTGTCGAAGGCACGACAGATGCAATTTCAGTGAAAGATCTCAAAGGACGGTATCTTTTGGTCAATTCCTCAACGGCTCGGATCATGGGGAAAGAAACTGAATACATTATTGGAAAAGATGACACGGAATTGTATTCCTCTGAAATTGCAATAGAACTCCGAGAAGGTGATCGCGCTGTCATCGCATCGGGTAAGGCAAAGACGCTTGAAGAAACGATCTATGATGTCAAATCGAATTCGGAACGCACCTACCTTTCAACGAAAACTCCGCTTTGTAACAGCCAGGGGAAAGTCACCGGTCTCATTGGAATTTCCCGTGACATTACTGAACGAATACGGGCATATAATGCTGTGCGTGAAAGCGAACAGAGGTTTCGATCCATCTTTGAGCAAGCCGGTGTAGCTGTGGGGCTACTCGAATCTATGACTGGTCGGTTTATCGAAATCAATTCAAAATACACCTCTATTATTGGTTACTCCAATGAAGAGTTAGTAAAAATGGTTCTTCGTGGTTTATGGTACTTGGGTTGATATTATCCGATGAGTTTGTATTTGCTTAAGTGCAGAGCGAACAGTTTCAGGCGGAAGTATTCTTTGTCTTGGTAGCCGTAGGCTTGACGCTTCATGGTT
>WFOZ01000842.1 GCA_015487825.1 Planctomycetaceae bacterium | reverse complement strand
GCTCCCTGTCAATGTAAATGTGAGCATTCTGATTGTGTTTTTCTACATGACACAACAGGCCAAAGTACCGTCGATGGAATTTCTCAACCACCGTCGACTCTCTTTCCGGTTCAGTTATTATTCCCACAAAAGGAGTATGTGAGTGGGGATTTGCGAATGGAATTGCATTCTTTCTCGGCTACCGGTGCCTGCGGCTGCGCGATAAGTCAGGTCTGGTTGATCTAGCCCTGGATCCGTGAGTTCTATTGCTGTTTGGAACTCAGTGAATACTTCTGCTTCGATATATCTCTAGTCATTCGGCTGAGCCTGTCTGATGTTCTGATTATTTATTCTTTGTGTGAAAACAAAAGAATTTCCATATCAGAAGTACTGATCAGCTTTTGAAAACAAAAGTGATATCACTGGCTCGCAGTTATAACGCCCTGCAGCGAATTGTTTTCTGTAGTGCCTTTTCAGGCCTTAAATTGGGGGTTGAGTTTTGTTGGTCCGTGCTCCGTTGTCGCACTATCCGATGGTATCGACTCCATAATTAAGGATTGATGATGCAGTAGGTAGTGGCTGATTGAATGAACTGCAGACAGGCAGAGTATTCGACCATGGTCGCTGCTTTATATTCTCAGTGATAATGACAAGCCAATTATTGAAAAAACCGGAGTCTCTCTGATGAAAACATCTGCAAATCTGTTAAGCGTGGCATTAGCTATTGCGTTAATAAGTGGTACATTTCTGTTCGCAAAAGATAACTCGATTGCCTACAAAACCAAAAAATCGCTCTCGAAATCTTTTCAGGATTCTAGCGAGGCTGAAAAGCATCTTCAGGCTTTGACAAAACTTGGTTGCAAAGTAAGCAGA
Source organism: Planctomycetaceae bacterium (assembly GCA_015487825.1). Classification (GTDB taxonomy): domain Bacteria; phylum Planctomycetota; class Planctomycetia; order Planctomycetales; family Planctomycetaceae; genus Rubinisphaera. Next base: position 5,925 of record WFOZ01000842.1, on the reverse strand, counting down.
CAGCAGGCTGAGGGAGCAGTTGTCGTGCAGTACGAATGCCCCAAGTGGCAATCAATTTCTGTTTCGACAGAAAAACTCGCCCATCAGTGGGAGACATGGTTAAAGGAAGCAGGATTTGAAATTGTACATGGCCATTCTGAAAATCATGCTCATTCTGAAAAAGAAGATCATGGACATGGAAAAGGTCATGAACACGGGAAGACTCCTGAAGAACTCCAATACCGCCTGGCTCAAAAAGTTACCCTGCACCCGGAAGAGGATAACCAGTACCAGGAGTTGATTGCCATTCTAAAAGGACTTGGATGTGCGGTGGATATTGATAGCCATGATGGCCATACCGATATTATCGTTCAATGTAATTCATGGATGCATGCGGAGTTTTCGAGTCATCAATCTGCTCAGGATTGGGAAAAGTGGCTCAAAGGATTTGGGTTTGAAGTCAGGCATGCCCATGAGCATCACTGATGTGCATTGGTGCAGAGTCTGAACGGTGTTTTCTGGAAGAACGTTTTACCTTCCTGTGCGATGGCTGGTTATGGCTGTCAACCTGAACCAACCCTGTTGGGTAATCAGTCATCGCATTTTGTTTAATAATCTGGAAGAGCCGGCAAATTGACCCGGCTCTCACACTAAAATCTGAAAAGGAGTTCTTTGTGATGTTGAAATGTATTTCGTTAAAAGCGTTTTCGTTTGCACTACTTGTATGCGTAACTCTGGTTGCTTCGCCATCGTTGCAGGCTGCCAGTGTCAGTCGAGCCCAGCAAACTCTTCAACAGGCAGCCTCGCAGAAGAAGATGACTTTCATCATGTTTTTCCGTAAGGATGATGCCAGTACACGGACCATGTACAAGACGTTAAGTGAAGAAACTTCGCAGTTAAGTAACGCGGGCGTTGTTACGGTTAATGTAACTGATCAGGCGGAGAGCGAGCTGGTTTCCCGTTTCGATGCTGGTCGCCTACCGCTGCCTGCCGTGGTTGCAGTTGCTCCCAATGGGGCAGTATCCGGCGTCTTTCCGCAAAAACTGAAACCAATCCAGGTTCACAATGCAATTGTCAGTCCCATTCAGGCTGAATGTATTAAAGCACTGCAGGATAAAAAAATTGTGTTGCTCTGTGCCCAGCCGGACAGCGGTGCTTATGTCCCTAAAGGAGTGCAGGAGTTTCAAAAGGATCCAGAGTTTTCACAGCGGACTCATGTTGTGAATGTACGCGCCAGCAATCCTGCCGAAGCGAAATTTCTGAAGTTGTTCAAGGTTTCCAGCTCTGTTTCGTCGCCGGTTACTGTTTTTATGGCTCCTCCAGGAAAATTACTTGGTGTTTACAGAACAGACGTAAGCAACAAAACATTGACAGAAACAATCGTGGCTGCTGGTGCGTGCTGCAGCGATCCAAACTGTAAGCATAAGAAATAGTTATTCAGTATTAATAAAAACAAAAAATGAAGACCATCCAGGAGTCTGGTACATCAGGTTGTATTTGATGTGCAACGTTTTTCGAAGTTTTCAATCGAAAAGAATTGGTTGCACTTAACCTCAATTTGAAAAAGTGGCATCGGGCCATCAACCTGCTCCTGCTGGTCTTTGGTAAAAAGGGGGAGATTTCATGAAACCTTATTCACTGATATTAAAGGAACTCTGGCAGCGGCCCACGCCGATGTTGACGAGTCTGGTGGCGGTAACTTTGGGAGTAACCGCTTTGGTGGCGATACAGAATATAACGGTCTATTCCGAGCAGAAAATATCCAGCGAAATGGATTCACTGGGCGCCAATGTTTTGGTGTTGCCTCCTTCTGTTTCGTTACAGAATTATTATTCTGCAGATATGCACGGCAAAACAATGCCTGAAGAGTATGTGACACAACTGGCACTGGCCAAACTGCCCGGAGTCCAGAATCTTGCTCCGAAACTTTGTGTCGAAGCTGATGTGGACAGTATTCCTGTTGTGCTGACCGGCATTTTGCCTCGTTCAGAATTTGAGGCCAAAGCAGCCTGGCAGGGGATGAGCCTGCTGACTAGTTCGGTCGGATCAGATCGTGGTTGTTGTGCAACGGGTATTACAGGCGGGGATGAAGACGAAGACCCTACCGCCCTGGCGACAAAACGTTCGATTAAAGATCTGGGCAAAGATGAAGTCATTCTCGGTTCTGAAATTGCTTCGCAACTTGGATCTCAAAAGGGCGATAAAATTACTTTGCTCGAAAAAGAATTTAAGATAATTGCGGTTCTGCCTGCCACGGGGACAATTGATGATGGACGATTGTTTGCTCATTTGCATACCGTTCAGGAATTGTCCGGGTCGGGTCCTGTTGTGAATGTGATTGAGATTATGGCTTGCTGTGAAGACGCAGCTGGCGATTTAGTCGGCGATCTTTCCAAAGAACTGCCCGATACCCGGGTAGTTACCATCTCTCAAGTTGTGGAAACACAAGTTGCGGTAAATGGTTTGATGTCGCGACTCTCCTGGCTCTTCTTTTCAATTTTGCTACTTGTCGGGGCAGCCAGTATTGCCAGTGTGATGTACTCCAATGTTTCAGAACGTCGAAAAGAAATTGGAACATTGATGGCGTTGGGAGCCAGCCCTGCTTTTGTGACACGACTGTTTCTCGGCAAGGCAACAATACTTGGTTTTGCCGGTGGACTGGGCGGTTTTCTGCTGGGGACGGTTCTGGCTTACATTCTAGGCCCGCAGTTGCTGGGTGTAGCCGTTCAACCGATGCCTCAGCTTTGTCTGATCGGTATCGGAGTGGCAACTTTGGTTGCAGTTGTTGCCAGCTATTTACCAGCCAGACATGCAGCCGGTCTCGATCCCTGCCTGGTTTTTAACGACGCATAATAATGCCGGGTCTGCACAGCAGGTCCTGCTTTTTTGTACAACACCTAAAATGAAGGATTCATTTCAATGTATTCACTGGAAAATGTGATAAAAAAATATGAACGTCACGGGCAGGAAGTCACTGCTTTGGACGATACGAACCTTGAAATTCCCGATAACGATTTTGTTGCAATTATCGGCCCGAGCGGCAGTGGGAAAACAACGATGTTGTCGTTGCTGGGCGGAATGCTTGCGCCGAGTTCCGGGAAAGTAGTTCTTGATGGAGTCTCGCTTTATGATCTTTCCGTGAAAGAACGGACGAAAGTTCGCAGCACAAAAATTGGCTTTGTGTTTCAATCTTTCAATCTTATTCCCTGGCTGACCGCTCGGGAAAATGTGCAGATTCCGCTGGTGCTTGCCGGTTGCGATTCTGAACAGCAGCAGCAACGTGCCTCTGCGATGTTGGAAAAAGTTGGCTTGGCTGATCGAATGAGGCACAAGCCAAGCGAGATGAGCCAGGGGCAACAACAGCGTGTTGCATTGGCACGAACTTTGGCTAACGACCCACAGATTATTCTTGCAGATGAACCAACCGGCAACCTCGATCCTGAAACGAGAGAGCAGGTGATGGAATACCTCACTGAATTTCATCAGGATGGTCGTACGATTGTGATGGTGACTCACGATGAGGCTGCTGCAAAATTTGCGACACGGACTATTCGACTTGTTGCGGGTGTCGCAGCAGATCTGAATACTGAATCGCAGGCAGAGGCTGCTTAGGCGGCGCAGCTGTCTCAAAAAGGAAACAATGAGATGTTCCTGGTTCCCATCGCCCGGAGAAATTCGGGCGGTGGGGGCCGCCCCATCTTAATGTTTATGGAAATCATCTTAAAATATCGGTGAAGAATAAGAGATTTTGTGCATCTATACCTTATAATGAAGAATCAGGGGGTGGGTGCGCACATCCAGCTCGGCTATAGCTCTCCTATATCGTTTGGCATCAGGCTGATTGCGTCCCGGGTGATGCGTGAGGACTGGGATCATCGCGATATTCAGCTTACCATCCAACGAAAATAATCTATGAAAGCAATACTGTGAGTGGAGCTGAACAACAAAGTGAAATACAGCTCCCGTGGTATTCCAGATTGAGTATCGGGACTCAGCTGTTACTTTCGGTCAACGGAATCTGCTTTTTGCTGATTGTTGCTTTTTTGAGCATCGATTATGGTCGGGAAGTTCGCCGTCTGATCGAAACACGGCACCAGGAACTGCACCATGAAGCGTATTTAATTGCTAATGCGGTCAGGCGGATTGATCAGGTAAATGGCCAGGAATTGCAAAGTTACATCAACGATGTGTGTGTCCACGCGCATAAGCTGAATGCTCCGGGGCATACCATTCTGGTGCAGGTGAAAGACAGATTACTTCATTCTTATCCACTTAAAGAGTTGCCTGCAGGTTATCTGCAGGAAGTAAAACGGGCAGATTCGCGTCAGGGCCGAAAGCGATCCTCATTACAGCAGAAAATGGTTGTGGGAAAAGTTGTCGATGGTGATCTGAAGGTTTATGTGGTTGAAGATGCTGATGACTTGCACGAATACGCAGCCGAGCAAGCCATTTCACAGCTTTGGCATGCGATGCTTATTGCAATTACTGCAGCGATTATTCTTAACACGCTGCTGGTTCGTCTATTCATCCAGCCGGTACATCGAACAATCGAAGCAGTCGAACAGATTGGGAATAATCAATTTGGAAATCATGTTGTTGCCACAACGAATCGGGAACTGCGAGATTTAACACAAGCCGTTAACGCAATGAGTGATTCTCTGGCTGAAGCCCGCAGCAGAAGAAGAGCACAGATGAAAAAGGCAAGCTCGATTCAACAAAGTCTGCTTCCCAAATCACCTCAGCTGCCCGGTACGGAAATAGCTGTTATTTATGACCCTGCTGAACTGGTCGCGGGAGACTTTTACGATGTCATTACCCTGCCTGATGGTTCATCAGTTGTCTGCATGCTTGATGTCGCTGGACATGGAATACCAGCTGCGCTGGCTGCAGCGATGCTGAAAAGCCTGATCTCTGTCGCGGCCGAGCAGTTGGCCTCACTCAACGATCTTGTCTGTTTTGTCAACCGCCATTTTTCAGAAGTTATTGAATCGGGAATGTTCGCAACGGCTGCTTTTTTGCGGTTCCCTTTGCAGGAAGATTGTGTTGAATATATCAATGCGGGGCACCCTCCTATATTACTTATCGATTCAAAGGGAACCCGGGAGATTGAAATTGCAGGTTTTCCTCTTGGAATTTCCTCCGATTTTTCCTGGGAATCTGAAGCCATCCCGTTCACTTCACAGGATCGAATACTGCTCTACACCGATGGTGTGATCGAATCCTTCGATCAGCAAGGCAACCAGTTCGGCATAGAAAGATTACTGTGGTGTATCGATCAGAATCGAAAAGAACTTCCTCAGAAAATTCTTGCAGAACTAAAAGAGAGTATTATTGCTTTCCGGGGTGGGCACGCTGCTAAAGATGATTTAACGGCTTTGTTGATCGAAAAGCATGGCTAGCTGGGCAATGCCAATAACCCGGTAGTTGGTTTTGGAAAACCGACTTACAAGCTCTAACCGGGAACCGTAAGTTTCCGTAATATTAAAAGTGTCTACTAAACGTAAACCATTCGTTCACGCTAATTATGTGGAGTCGGTTTATGCGGGCACGGAACGCTTTATATGATGGAAACTGCAATTCATGGGTGTTGTTTTGCAGTTGGATGTACTATTCCTGAAGAATCGTCATCATTTCCGGAAAATATTTTTGTAATTACAGGTGGACTGACCACTCAAAGGTTGTTTGAGTTGCATTCTGATCATTTATTGAGATGATTCATCAGAAAATCTACTTTTCTCGCATTCCTGTGAAGAAACAGCACGGTAATGGCATCCAATAAATTGAACAATCAGAACAAGGCTTCAAGCTCTTCAGGAGTTGATGCTGATCTGTTGGCTCGCTGCCTGGCGGATGACAGGCAGGCTCAGCAGCAGTTGTATGAGATGACGCATCGGCTTGTGTATCGACTGATGGTTCGCATGGTTGGTTTGCAGGAAGCTTCCGATC
>WFOZ01000841.1 GCA_015487825.1 Planctomycetaceae bacterium | reverse complement strand
TAACTGGTGAGCTAATTCGTCTTCATTGCGACAATTTCCTATCTGTTTCGATTGTTTCAATGAATGAAGTACAATTTCTTTCCAGAGTTTTGGTTCCAGATTTCCGAGCAGAGAGATAATCATATCCGTTTTGTTTTCCAGATCGTCTCTGGTTGGGATATGACTGAAATAGATACCTCGGTCGCTTTGAACCATCGCCGATTTGTTCGTGTTGTTTCCATTTTCATCAAACCAGTAGGCGATAGTTTTTGCATGGTGTCCCAGTGGTTCGCCGGTTGTAATGTTCCATGAATTCTGATTAACGATTTGAGGAAGTCCATCAATGCTGCTATTATCGAAATGGATGGAAGCGAATTGTGGCTCATCTTTTTTCGGTCGATAATACGTTCCCTGCTTAATTCCAAATTCCCCGGCGATGGCAGCTGGGATACGGTAGCAGACGAATAATTTCCCCCCTTTGCTCATATATCGATTCAACACCTCGCAGGCCTGTTTGTTAAGCGTTGGGTTGTGTGGCAAAATTGCAAGTTTTCTTTTGCCAAGACCTCCCGCCTGAAGTGATGATTCGCTGATCCGGTCTACCTCGATGTTAACTGAGGCCAGAAATGACTCGAACAGATCGGCAACCTGATACGAAGTGGCGTTCTGCTCATTCAGTTCATCAGGAACAATTACCGCGATTAAATTGGAACTTGCGACCAGATTATGAAGTAGAAATTTCGGATGTTTGTTTTCTCCCTTCCAGAGAGAAAACCGGATGCCATCAATTTTATCCCAACCAGCCGGTTTTCCTTCTTCACGAAAATCTTTTTTCGAGAAATTCAGATGCATCCACTGCTCGGCGTTAACATTGGCACTTGCCGAATACCAACCTTCACCACTTCGCATGTAGAGACTTAAATGTTCGCCTGAAGGGGGAGTTAAAAGTTTGATATATACCTGGAAATGGCCTACGCTGCTCAGGTTCATTTTCAAGTTACGGTCAAATGTCAAACGCTGCGTTGGTTCTGTCTGCCCGGCAGGGGTTTCAATTCGTAATACTCGTTTTTGCTGAAAAGCAGTTGCTTGGAGATCGGCCGTTCCCCATTGAGCTTTCCAGACAGCCTGTGCAGCGGCAGTGGTTTTGAATTGCAGGGGATCAATTTCAGTTTCGTGACCACTCGTTCCCAAACTGGCAATCAACATCGTTAAAGCAGAGATAGCAGTCATGGTATGTCTCTTTGGTAGGTGTCAGGGCTTGGGTATCAGAAATGCGGAGCCAACTTACCTGGCCGATACATTTCTGTGCAACGATATCGTCTCTTGATTTCAGGTAATTTGCAAGGCTGAAAAGCGATAAAAACAGAGCTGGTCTAACAGGCATTAGCTTTTGATGCTTACCTCAAAGATCATTAAGCTTTTATCCGTAGAGACCAACTGGATAGCGCCAGGTTCAACTCGTTTCCAAACTCCTGCGTTCGTTTTAGATGAATTTAGTTCCAACGTGAAGCAGGAGCTTCAGTCCCTTGCGTTCCCAAGGTCCACCTTGGGAACGAGGAGGTACTTATGCGTTAACAATAGCGTGTTTTTCTTCCTGATACCGTAACCAGGTGGCAACAACAAGTTTAATTGCGGCTTCGGCGAAATCCTCCTGACAAAAAAAGCCCGGTTCTCTAAGAGAACCGGGCTTTCTGAATTTTGATAATTATGAATTATTGCCAGTTGGCGTTCATTGGTTTGCTGTAAATAGAATTATTTAAAATTCCGCTTTTGCTGTGAAGCCTGCCTCAATACATTTTGTGTTTTGAGAGCTTTTTGTAATTGCCCCTGCATTTCTTCAACTGACTTGTAACCAACTATTTTTCCCAGCAGATCAGCTTTAGGGCTTAGTACAACTGTGCAAGGTAGTGATTTTACGCCGAGGATTTTTCCAATTTTCTTTTCTTCATCCAGATCCAGATGCACAGGAACGAAGTTCTGAGAAATGAACTGTGCCATGCGAGGATTCGTCAGCGTTTCCTTTTCCAGTTTCGTACAGAACTTGCACCAGGAGGCTCCAAAGACAATCAGCATTGGTTTCCCTTCGCTGATTGCAACCTGATGGGCTTTTTGCATATCGTGATGCCAGACTTTGTCGTTCAGTATTGAAGGACCGCCTGCAAATGCCATCGAAGAACTGAGTACCAGACCCGCACATAATACCAGAACTGTTTTACACATGATAATTCCTTGTTAAGCCGCATTTGGAAAGAAATCTTCGAAATGCTAATCGCGACCAGCGTTTGATCTAACGGAATGCCTCATGTCATCCAGCAGTAAAACGAGTGACGCATCTGTTTTGGAAACGAAAACACCTGCTGAGCATTACAACATCTTTTTGCTGCCCGGCTGTCCTTATTGCACATCATCAAAAATGACGCACCCCCTTATCGATATCGGTAGCGGTTCCTGTTCAACTTGTGACGAATTTGCCGTTTTTGCAATCAATTTGATTGTTCGTTAAGCCGATAGAGTTAAAGCGTTTTATCAAGTGACTTGCGCAGCCCTACAATGTAATCCAGCTCTCTAACACGCATGATTTTCAACAGTCCCCAATAGACAACTACTGAACAGACAACGGGTAGAGCCAATCGCAGAAAACGTAACCAGCCGGTCGGTTCTGCCTCGAAACAATGAACCAGCCCCCAGCATGCCAGCCCCATCAGGCAGGATGCAAACAGGATTTTTCCCAGAAATAATCCAGATTCCGTAGTAAAATGGAGTTCAATTTTCTGTCGCAAATAAAACAGGAGGGCCAAAAACTGACAAGCTGCGCTCAATGCTGTCGCATAAGCCAAACCAACGCCTCCCATCAAATTCATAAACAGAAAATTGAGTGCCAGATTAAGTCCAACTGAAATAACGCCGATTCGCACTGGAGTTTGTGCATCTCCCATCGCGTAGAAAACTCTTTGAACCAGCGAAATTCCCAGAAATGCCCAGATCGCAGTCCCGTATGCCGCGATTGTCGCTGCTGTCTGCCGGGCATCGTGCGTATCAAATTGACCATGCCTGAGTAAACAATCTGCAAGAGGCGTTGCCAATAGAACCAAACCGATTGTTGCCGGGCTTCCGATTGTCAGCATCAAGCGTAATCCGTCACTGACATCCTGGCTGATCAGATTTCGCTGCCCTGCTTCAGCATGATGGGCAAGTCTTGCAAAAAGTACCGTCCCCAACGCGATACCGAAAACTCCCAACGGGAACTGGTACAACCGCTGCCCATAATACAGTGCAGAAGCGGTCCCGGTTGCAATCCATTCCCCCTGCTCTGGCTGCGAATACCACCACGCGAGCGCCCCATCACACAAGGCGTTAAGCTGTGTGACTGATAACCCAATTACAATCGGAATCATCATGCGAAAAACATTCAATGCTTGCGGAATCTGCTCAGAACATCTTCTTTGAATGCGAAACCCTTTGCGATACAGGCTCCACCAGGGAAGCAGCAATTGCCCGAGACCACCAAGAAGAATTGCAGCAATCACAATTGCCATTTGAGTTTGCTGATCGGTTGTCCCCGGAATGATGACCCAGATTGCGAAAATCCAAACGGTATTCAAAAGCACGGGAACTAGAGCCGGAACAGCGAAATGCCCCGATGAATGCAGGATGGCGGTAAACTGCGCAGAAAGGCATATCAGAATAATATAAGGGAGCAGCCAGGCTGTCATTGAAAGGATCAGATCTCCCGATTCGCCCAGCACATTCCCGCGAGCAAGTCCATACAGTCCCAGCTCTGCTACAAGTACGATCGAGCTGAGAATAAGAAGCAAAATAGACAAAACAGCAGAGGCCAGGCGATTTGCTTTAAGACGATCCTGCTTCAGTTCTTTGACGTACTCCGGAAGAAACGCCGTCGTCAAAGCCCCTTCCCCGAACAATCGCCGGCTCATATTCGGTAATCGAAAAGCGAGCGTAAACGCATCGAGCAATGCACCATTGCCAAACAAAGCCGCCATGCCGATATCGCGCACCAAACCAAGCAGGCGGCTTAATAGAGTGAGCACACTCACCAGGCGTACCTGCGAAAACCACTCTTTTTTCGGACTTTCTTCACCAGGGGAAGCCGAGGAAGAACCAGCTTCATCCGCAGAGTCTGTCACCCGGTTTCTCCAGCGGAGATAACAGGATCAAAGCGGGCACAGTTGATATTCAGCTCTTCCAGAATTGCACGCACACGCGTCGTTGGGAGATCCCAGTCGATTGCCCAGTTAATGACATCGAAGTTTTCCCACCCCTGAGAAACGCGGTCGAGAATTAACTGAAGCAGCAGATCATTCGATTGCAGAAGTTCCAGGATGACTTCCGAAGGACCATCGTCAAATTCCTGCAGGCACTCTCTGCCAACGACATGTTCCAGCCGTTTAATTCTGCAATAAATCCGCCAGTATTTCTGATACCACTCACGGATAGCCTTCTCGCCCAGATCATATCCGAGCTTTTCGCTTTGAAGCCACTTGTAAAGGTTCGCCTCGTAAAGGCTTCCTTTGTGGATACTCCCTTTTTGCGGAGCTTCCGAAACCGAAACAACAGCCATTGGCAGAACTCGATTCGTATTGAATTCGAAGACAAAACTCGCTCTCAGCTCAGCGCCGTTCATTCAAAAACGTCAGATAAATGAATGAGACAGCGACCGCACATTCCTTACGCAACACTCCTTTGCCTGCAGGCAATACGCAGTTTATACCGACTGATAACAAAATGGGCAAGATAATTTTTACGATCTGCCAAGAGAAAAAAGAAGCCGGCAAACAAGTGTAAAAAACACCACTGCAAGAATAAAGAAATGACCAGAACCTGCAAGAGTGTGAAAATAGTCCGGTTTTGTCAAAGAAATCGGTTTTAACGGCCGATCATTAGGCTATAGCAAAATACAAAAACATAAGCAGGATCAATTTGTGGGGTCATTATACACGACCACACGATCTCCATTTAAGCGGTAATCGCTTGCTCCTCCAAATTAAAGTGAGTCTCAGGAATGAATTTCAAAGCACGTCTCAAGCAGAGTCTGTGTGCGATTCTTTTAGGATTGCTGGGCGCGAGTTCGCTCACTGGATGCCAGACTCAAATGGGTGGCCAGACGCTTCCTTCTGCATTCTACCTACATGACGATGTGCAATATTTTCCGGCTGGGTCGGAAGAGTTACTGCCTAATCAGCAACGTGCTCTCGATGAATACCGAGCCGAGCGGCAAGCTCAACGTGACGGTCTGAATGCACCGTAACGAATGAGCTTTCCTGAAACAATTCTTAATTGAAAGCTCTTTTCAGAGCAATTTTCTACCACCACGGCAGAGCCGGTCTGTTCGGGCAGTCGTCATCAGCATAGTACATTGGAGATAAGCATAACTCGCAATATGTTTAACTGTTAGTAACAAGAAACCATTTTGGATTGGGTAATTCCATTAAATTGCCTGCCTCCCTCATCGCAATATTATCAAGCTTCGGATTACTTCATGATATTTCTTTGAGCGAGCATCGTCAGCCGTGAGCGGCTACGGTGTGAGGGGGGACGCCTCACTCTCAATGATAATTTTCACTGGCAAAACCAGAGAAATGAATCACTGAGTGCTGAGGCTTTTTTCGTTTTAAGTCGACCACAGAAAAAGCAGGTTTTGATATTACAAAAAGTAAACATGCACTCCGATTGAACGCAATATCAGAGGATGTTCAGTTGAGGACCGTGTCCTGCTTTCAGGTAAAGTGACAAGCTGTAGATAACAACAACCGTGACAACGACAGTCCCTCCAAGTAGAATCAGCCGGGCCAGTTGAATCCGTCGAATCGCTATCAATTGCGTCGCCAGGCAGACCACAAGCACCGCACAGAACTTGAATCCAACCAATCCGTTTTTCCCCCATCGCAGCAGGAAATAATTTGCAACCGGGTTTGACTCAACAAACCCGCCACTGCGAATCAGGATCCAGGTCATTATGATATCCAGAACGCTGACCAGAATAAAAACTGTCGTTTCGGTTTCCATAGGCAAATGATGACGAAAAAGGTATCTGCCAATCGAACTGATTCGAAATTTCTGGTTAGCCACCGGGTTCACTCCCCCTGATCGTCGTTGTAAAGCATGGAGCCACAATTGGTGCAGAATTCGTAAGAAGCAGTATTAATCAAAATCTTCTGTTGAGCGGTAATCGAAACAAAGCAGTTGCTGCAGGCACCGCCACGCACTCTCGCCATCGCCTTGGCCC
>WFOZ01000840.1 GCA_015487825.1 Planctomycetaceae bacterium | reverse complement strand
GGGGTAGCCCATCAATACATAGGAAGGAACCTTGGTGGAAAGTTTTTCCTTGCGATGTGTCACGACCGATCCCAAAGAAGGATAAATGATCGTACCACTCGTGCGACGACCGATGTGCATGCGATACGAAGCGGCTGCGTGTTCATCGATTTCATCATGATGCAGCGTGCGTACCAACGCACAGCGATCAAGCAGATTTGCGGTCTGCTTCAAATGTTCGCTGACTTGCACGCCGGGGACGACGGTATCAATCGCGGCGTAATCGCTGCCGGGATCTTTGGAGTTATCTGTCGATTGATGTTTTGGATCGAACGTATCAATCTGAGAAGCCCCGCCGCCAAGCCAAAGCATAATACAATGCTCCGCTTTGCCTTGTGGAACCTTGCGATTATGTGCCTCCGCTTTTGCAGAAACAGAGAGAAAGCTCCCCGCCATCGCCGCTGCTGTTGAACGCTGCAACCAGTCTCGACGATTGAGCATTCCAGAAGATTGATTGTTATTGGGTGTTGATTGATTCATGGTTAATTCCTGTAAAAACTATGTGCTAAATGCCGAAGAAGAGGCAACGATTACTGTTTTGTAAGCGGCTTGCTTGTAATCAGGCCAACTCCTCTGCCCAGACTACCAACTGCGTTGTAGAACATGTAGTAAGTTTCGTTCCCGGGATTCCATACCAGGGAAATCTTATGAGCGTATTTTTCGTCCAGGCCAGACGGGTTCTCACCGCTTTTATAGATTGGGTCGGGATCGACAGTCCAGTGATACAGATCACGCGAAAATGCTGTCATAATATGCGCCCCGCCACGGCCTACGCCAAAAAAGAACATGACCCAGTGATCTTTATCCCGGAAGACTTTTGCATCGGAAGAGAACGCCTCGTTGTAGCTTCCTTTCGGACCATTGGGGATGACGGGGTTATGGCGATATCGGTTCCACTTGAAAATGTCATCAGAGAGAGCTAATCCCGTTTGTTCGATACTCCCCCTGGCCGCATTGTAGAAGTTGTAGTATTTCCCTTTGTGTTTAAGAAGCCAGGGCTGATAGATGCAATCCTTTTCCCATAAGCTGCAGTCCGGTTGATGCACGGAAAGGATCGGCTCGGCTTTCGCCCGTTGCCAGGTAAAGCCGTCTTCGCTTGAGGCGACTCCTTCATAACCCGGACGCAGTTCGTAGCCTCCCTGTCGGGGATAGGCCCCGTAAAGGGAGATGTATTTCCCTTTGAATTTTTTCAGAATTCGTGGCGACTGGACACCGTAGTCGTCGTACAGGAAGGCTCCCAGAACAACGCCGCCATGGTCGAAAGAACCTTTCGGTCCGTAGCCCATCGCAAGACGCATATTGGTCCAATGAATAAGATCATCACTTTCAGCGACAAACGATTGATAGCCCTTGCCATCGAAGCCGATGAATGTCATGTACCATTTTTCATCATTCGGTAATTGAAAGACAGTCGGGACATCGGTCTTCTGCACATTCTCAAATCCCTTGATGTTTGGCTTCGCGGGGATTACGTGGTCAGGATAGTAGTGCCAGCCTCGGTACGGTGCAGACCACATCTTGACGGTCTCGGCGGCAATGGTCGTCGATTTTTCTGCGCTTTGTATCGATACAGGAACACATGCCAGAATCATTGACAAGATCCCAAAAATCACCCAAGCACGTATTCGCCTGCCAAGCATCTGCTATATCCTTTTCAATTTGAAATAGTAACGATTCAGCGAACAATCAGTATAACGGGAGATAGGTATTACGAAACAAGTATTTGGCCATGAACCTTCTCTCATGTCGGGCTATGGGACAAACATAAATTCGGGGGTGTTGAACAAAGCCCAGATTGCGTCTTCGGCTTGTTCTCGCCATTTCGGTTCCAGTTGTTTTGTTGGTGGATCGCCTTGTTCTGCGAGTATTTGTTGCCGAATTCCTTCGTTGGCGGCTTCGGGATCGAAATGGAACGACCAGGTTAAAGGCGAACGGAAAATTGGCCCTGGTTCGGTTGGTTTTGCTCCCGTCATTCGGTTTTCAAATCCGGGCGAGAGAAGTTCCGTATAAACTTTCTGTTCCTGCGTAGTCGGTTTTCTCGAAAGAACTCGCAGGAAGAATTGATCAACCAATTCCTCAACACTTTCTGCTTCCAAGGCGAGTTTGACGATCTCTCCCGAGT
>WFOZ01000839.1 GCA_015487825.1 Planctomycetaceae bacterium | reverse complement strand
GTGCGTATTATCTGGCTTGATAAAAAGGGAAACCGCGTCAAGAGGGACGAGCCGACGTTCGCTTCTTTCAGACCGGGACAACCACCGCGGGCAGAGCCTGAATTCCCAAGTGATGCGGAAACCGATTCTTCCGGCTGGACAAAAGTAGCTGGCCTCTATCGAGTCCCATCCAAAGCAACTCTGGCACAGGTTGAATTACACTTTCGCTGGGGGCCGCCTCATTCCAAAATTATGTGGAGCGATATCAGCCTGAAGCAAACGGAGGATTTGAAGCCGCGTATCGTGCGGCTTGCAACAGTTCATCTTCAACCACGCGAAGGAAAAAAGCCGAGTGATAAACCGGCTCAATTCGCCAAAGCGATTGAAATGGCTGCGAAGAAAAAAGCAGATCTGGTTGTACTTCCCGAATCGATTACTGTTTATGGAACAGGGCTGAAATATGCCGATTGTGCAGAACCGATCCCCGGCCCTTCCACCAAATATTTTGGCCAGCTTGCCAAAAAGCACGATCTTTACATCGTGGTCGGCCTTCTCGAACGCGAACAACATCTTGTCTATAATGTAGCTGTATTGATTGGTCCTGATGGGGAAATCGTCGGGAAGTATCGAAAAGTGACTCTGCCTCGCGGCGAAATTGAAGGAGGCGTGATGCCCGGGCATGAGTATCCTGTTTTCAAAACCCGCTTCGGCAAAGTCGGCATGATGATCTGCTACGATGGTTTCTTCCCGGAAGTAGCTCGCGAGTTGAGCAAAAACGGGGCGGAAATCATTGCCTGGCCGGTCTGGGGATGTAACCCGATGCTCGGGGCGGCCCGCGCGTGCGAAAATCACGTGTACGTTATCAGCAGCACTTACACCGATGCCTCAGCCGACTGGATGATCTCCGCCATTTACGGCCTGGATGGCAAACCGCTCGCTCAGGCAAAAGAGTGGGGGACGATTGCGATTACCGAAGTCGATCTTAATCACCCACTTTACTGGCACAGTCTGGGAGACTTCAAAGCCCAAATTGAACGCCACCGCCCGAAAGTCGATCCGAAGCCGTAACCGGGCTTTTCGCAATAAGAAGAGGTGTGAACGGCAAATTATCCCAGGCGATTCTGGAGATTGAAAATGCAATAACGGGGCGGTTTCGTCACCGTTTCCGGGCCATTTTCTTTCCCTCCCTTGACCACTACGCCTATAATGAGCTATTCAGGCTTCATCGGCCTGTATTTGACTAATTTTGAGAGAGTAGGGTCGGGACAGGGAACTCGTACTGACTCGGTTTACCGATCTTGCTACAGTTCCCGTAATTACGTTAAATTACAATTCCAAATTATATATCAGTAGTCAGTAACGAAGGAAATGACCTGCATGTCGAGATTGCCTTTTGCCCCTGCGATGAGTGGAAATCAAAGTGGATTCCTCAATCAGAACCAGATCGATATTCAAAACTCAGGCGGTGGATACCAGCGTCAGCGACAAATGACGATTGGCGATTTACTGCTTGAAAACCGCATTATCTTTCTGGATGGCCCGATTCACGATGCAAGTGCCAACCTGATTGTGATGAAATTGTTATTTCTACAGTCTGAAAATAAGCATCAGGATATCCATCTATATATCAATTCGCCGGGAGGCTCTGTCTCCGCGACATTGGCTATTTACGATACGATGCAGTTTCTCGATTGCGATGTCGCAACATATTGCGTCGGGCTGGCCGCCAGTGGCGGGGCGGTGCTGATGGCTGGTGGGTCCAAAGGGAAGCGACATTGTCTGCCCCATTCCAAAATGATGATTCATCAACCGTACGGCCAGGTGGGGGGACAGGTTTCTGATATCGAAATTCAGGCGGAAGAAATCATCAAGACCCGCGAAACATTAAACGAAATTCTTGCAGAACATACCGGGCAGGATATCGAAACGATCGCCAAAGATACCGAACGTGATCGCTACCTGACCGCTGAAGAGTCCAAAGAATATGGACTGGTTGACGAAGTAGTAAGAAAAGAAAAAAAATCGAAATCTAAAACTTCCAAATAATCACTTTCATTTATTGCATCGCAATTACTTATAAGAACAAACAGATATTGCACGGAAAGCTGAGATTATGACAACACTGGTTCCTTACGTTGTAGAAAAGAATGGCCGCGAAGAGCGAGTCATGGATATTTACAGTCGCCTGCTGAAAGATCGTATTATCTTTCTGGGCTCGCAGGTGAATGATTCAATTGCCAACAGTATCGTTGCACAACTTCTGTTTCTGCAGTTTGATGATCCGAACTCCGACGTTCACATGTATATCAACTCACCCGGCGGTTCCATTACCGCAGGAATGGCCATTTACGATACGATGCAGTTCATCAGTTGCGATGTTGCAACATACTGCCTGGGACAGGCTGCCAGTATGGGAGCCGTTCTTCTAACCGCGGGCACTCCCGGGAAGCGAAATGCGTTACCTAACAGTCGCATTATGATTCATCAGCCGCTGGCAGGAATGGAAGGGACAGCCGTTGAACTGGAAATCCACGCCAAGGAAGTGATTAAAGTAAAAAAACGGATGAACGAAATTCTCCAGCAACATACCGGACGAACATTGGAAGAAATTGAAGCCGATACCGACCGTGACAACTTCATGACGGCTGAGGAATCAAAAGAATACGGTTTAGTCGATCACGTTCTGGACAAACTGCCTCAACAAGGAAGTTGATTGAATAGCTGGCGAACCGGGGATCTTACCCCCCGGTTCGCTCGATAATTATGAGTGGAACCTCATTCACAAAGTCGTCAAGGATGACGCGATGCGATGCTTTCTTCTGTTACTCGTGCTCTCTC
>WFOZ01000838.1 GCA_015487825.1 Planctomycetaceae bacterium | reverse complement strand
GCAATAATTTGTTCCAGCTATTTTATTTCGCAGAACTCATCAGAAACAAACAACTCCCCAATCCCCTGCCAATATTCATCGAGAGGGAAGAACTCAATGAGAAAGTCGTGAAGATTTTTCACGAGCAGAAAGACCAACGGATTGGCTATGCCGACATCATCCGAACACTTTATAACGAGCATGAGCGTGATTTGGGCAATTACTATTTATTGAACATTCAGGGCACCAAGTCGGTTTCGGTGAAGGATTTCGATTTTGTTTCAGCATTCCAGTATTTGCTTGAACCACCTATTCGGATTGAAAACCTTTTTATCAAGACTAAACTGCTATCGCACAATATTAGCAATATCTTTGAATTCGAGAATCAGATTTTGAGTAGAATATTCAATCGAGGTTTGGTCTACATTGATAACTATGATAGAATCACGAAAAAGGAGTTGTACTATTTCTTCGAGTTTGAAAACAGTAAAAAACAAAAGAAAACCAATTTTATCAAAAGAGTTGCTGGCCAGCCTGTTTTTCAGCTCGTACTAAAATACCGCAAAGCCTTTTACGACTACATTTACAAAAGCAAGCGCGAGGCGGTCAGCGCCGGCATGTTTCACGACATCATGCAAACAAGCATACTCGATGATCTTCGGCAGGATCAATTCAAGGACGGCAAACATACAAAAAACTTTTCGATAAAGGAAAAGCTGAATATTTGGTTCAGTTTGTATGAGTTTTTTAACAGAGAAAATGAGAAGAAAGGAGGCCAGTCTATGGCTAATCGAATTCGCGAATTACAGCAGCGAATGCACATTATTTCTACGGAAAAGGAAGAGCACATCGACTCAGATGATGAGTTTGCGTTTGCTGCGGGACAGGTCATTTATTATCTGCTCGACCAGAGTGAAGCGGGCAACAAGAGTCATGCGCTTCTCGAACCTTTTTTGCAAAAAACAGACATCACACAATTCAAATTGGCGATCTCACGTGTCTTCGACCGATACAAACATGCCATCACATTTTACAAAGGCAAATTTGAAAAGTTGATGGCAGAAGTACTCAGTTATGATACAGAATCGAATCTGAAGTCTCTGATGCCGATGACGCTTGCCGGTTATTTTTCAGATAATGTCATTTATCAGAGATAAAAAAGAAAAAACAGTTGGCGGTACAATGAGCGCCGTGGACTAAATCCCACAATCATGCCGAATAAATCTCCCTGAAGGCGGTTCACAAGTCACACCAGCTCTTGCTGGGTTCCCAACATATTGTCTGAAGATCCAACATCAGGCTGAAACAACAGGAGTTTACCAATGAATGAATTCAAAAATCGTGTATTTGGCTGCGCAATCGTCAAAGCCATCAATTCCAACTATAACGCCGATTTCACTCATCAGCCCAGAACTCTTCCAGATGGTACTGTGTACGCTACGGATAAGGCCTTCAAGTATAGCATTCGCAATTATTTGGTCAATCAATATCCTGATGAAAAAGTCTTCTTCTACAAACGGCTCAAGGAAGAAACACTGAATCCACACACGTTGGACGAGACTTTTCTCGCCCTGTTTGAAAAATTTCCAACAAGGAAGGTCAAGAAAAAGAATAAAACGGAAGACGTCATTGATCGACAAGACATGCTGAAAAAATTACTTGAGTGCGTGGATATTCGCTACTTCGGCGCAACTTACGCTGGTGAGACGAACATCTCGATCCACGGCCCCGTGCAGGTCAACCATGCGATGAATCGATTTGACGCCGGTGAGATTTATTCAGAGCAAATCATGTCTCCGTTTCGCAATCCGGGAAAAGAAGATAGTGACGAAAAAGGAGCTTCTACCCTCGGCCAGCAATCCAAGCTGCGTGAAGGCCATTATGTGCATCACTTCTCCATCAATCCGCACAATCTCACGGCCGTCCGCAAGTTGGCAGATAATGCGCCAGGCTTGACGACCGACGACATCGACAAGCTCAAGGAAGCCATGCGCTGTGGTGTGACGTATTATGATTCCGCTGCCAAAGCCGGTTGCGACAATGAACTGTTGTTCTGGGTACAACTGAAAGAAGAATCGCGTACCGTTTTGCCGGGTTTCACTGAGTTTATTTCAGTTTCCCGAAACAATGGCAAAGTCACGATTGATTTCGGGAAATTGGGTAATGTCCTCCAACGAGTCTCAGAACACATAGCTTCTATGGAAGTATATTTCAATCCCGAGAATACTGATCTCGCTAACATTCCAGAAGATACTTCAAAATTTGAATTAACCACAGCAAAGGCTTTGTGATCACATGAAGAAACTGATATCCATTGATCTTCGGGCCGATCTTGGATTTCTCAAGAAGCCCGATATCAACGAAGGCATATATTTAACCTATAATATGCTGCACAAGCCGGTGTTGTTGGGAATTCTCGGTGCCGTCATCGGCCTGGAAGGATATAGGCAGAAAGGGCAATTACCAGAGTACTATCTTGCTCTGAAAGACATGCGTATCGGCATCCAGCCCTTATATGCGCAAAAGGGGTATTTCCTCAAGTCGGTGATACAATACTGCAATGGCGTCGGCTATGCCAGCCAGGAAGAAGGCGGCAATCTCATCATCAGAGAACAGATTCTCATTCGTCCGGCATTTCGCTGCTATCTCGAGCTTGACCTGAGCAACGCACTTCATCAAAAGATTTTGAATTCGTTGAAGCAGAGTGAAGCGGAATACCTGCCTTATTTTGGCAAGAACGAATTTTCTCTCTGGTGGGAAAACTTCAAAGTACACGAGTACGCACCATTTCAGTTTGATCGTGATTTTGTCATCATGACGTTATTCATGAAAGCAGAACAAGTCATGCGTGAAATGGTACGCCTACCCACGATTTCTTTTCTTGCATCGGGCGGGGAAGGGAATTTTATGTGTTTTGAAGAACTACCCATCGGTTTCGACGAGCGATTGCTGCAATATGAAAAACGGCAATTCGTATTTACCAACTTCACATTTGGACGGCAGTCGCGAATCGAGGGACTATATCAGCTTCGAGGGCAAGATGGACTTGTGCAGCTCTTTTGAGTCATTTCGAAAAATCCTGGAACAGCAACGTTCTCTGGAGAAGCGCCTGCCCGATCATTCGAAATACTATGCTCATACGCACACGGAGAAACGGCCGGAGACACTTCCCGAGCATGTCAATCTGGTTATCGACTATGCCTTTGATCTGATGGAAACACACGGAATCGAGCGCGTAGTAAATCGATTAATTGAACCGCTGAGCGTTAAGGAGTATGTCAATGATCCGGTTGCCTTTGGCAATTTCGTCAAGAGGCTTTTCCTGAATACGATTCTTTTCCACGATTATGGCAAGATCAATGAGAACTTCCAGCGCGAACGAATGGCCAATGACCGCTTCCAGATAAATACGGAGAACGGCATCGATTCGCAGCACTCGATTCTCAGTGCGTTTCTCTATGTCGCCGAGCACATTTATGAAATGCACACGTCCGGCCAATTCGATAAAATGACACAAGCTGCGCTCTATGCTCTGACCTTCTGGCTTTCAAATACGATTCTGAAGCATCACGCATCGCACCTTGAGAACGATCTCAAGTATGAACGCGAAAAAATCGCTCCGCTGATTCCCTATTTGAAAAAGATCGACTCGCCAGTTGATGAAGGCTTCCTGCGTGCGGCATTTCATATCGATACTGCAAATTCTGACTATCTGAAAAAAATCAACGAGATATCAAGAGCATGCTTCACGAAAGATTGTCGGTTCCCGATCTACGCGCTCCTCAAGCTCAACTTCTCTCTTCTCACAGCCGCCGATTATTATGCAACTTCTGAATATATGAATGACCTCAAAGCCGACAATTTTGGAACGATCACTTCCAAACAAGGTCAGGAGCTTCTCCACAGGTTCAAATCCACAAAGAGGTACAACAAACGCTTTTTTGAACAGCCGGCATATTTTCGTGACTACCCAGAAGCAAAGCTGCAGACACGTAGTCCGGAAAACCTCAATATTTTGCGCCAAAAATTACTGGCGGAAGTGATGGATTCAGTAAACGCTAACAGAGATCAAAACATATTTTATCTGGAAGCACCAACCGGATCTGGCAAAACCAACATTTCGATGGCTGCGGCATTGCAATTGTTACACAACTATCCTGAGCTAAACAAGATTTACTTTGTGTTTCCCTTTACCACTCTGATCACTCAAACAGCAAAATCCATACGTGAAACGCTCGAACTGACCGCTGAAGATTTAGTCGCATTGCACTCACGAAGTGGGTTTCACTCCAAGCGAGAAGCAAGTCAGGACGGTGAATATGGTGCAGAAAAACTTAATTATCTGGACAACTTATTCGTCAATTATCCGATCACGCTGCTCTCGCATATTAAGTTTTTCGATATTTTGAAATCGAACAGTAAAGAAGCGACATATCTTCTGCACCGTCTTGCTAATTCAGTCGTTGTCATCGATGAACTACAATCTTACCCACCACAACATTGGGACAAGATTACTTTTTTTCTGCAAAACTTCGCGAAATATTTCAATATCAAGGTCGTTTTGATGTCAGCAACCTTGCCGAAATTGGACAGACTGAAGGTCAGCGATATTCCTGCAATCTTCTGCCCGCTGGTGAAAAATAAGAACCGCTACTTTTTAAATCCAAATTTCAGCCAAAGGGTCATTTTGGATTTCTCACTGCTTGAGCAATCCCAAGACCTTGAAACGCTTGCGAATTTTATTTTGGAAAAATGTACCCAATACGCCAGCGAGAACAATGGAAGTGCAAAAG
>WFOZ01000837.1 GCA_015487825.1 Planctomycetaceae bacterium | reverse complement strand
GTGCATAGTCGACACAAACTTCTCCCCCCAGAAAGATCATGGTGAACTGGTCGCCGAATCGCCAGGTATGAATGGGCATCGGATAGCTTTCTGCCATTCGTCCTTTTCGCTTATAGATATCGAGCATTGTTTTTGCGTGATTGCGAATCTGAAGCCTTGAGCTTTTAAGAGCTTTTTTCATTGCATCAACCGTGGGGCGATCAATCGGAAGCCCGGCGAAACCGAAGTGAGGGGTTGAAGGGGCAGTGATTTCGGTCCATTTTTTCTTCAAAAGTTCATCAACTTCGTCCGCGATTTCCTCTCCTTCGATCTGGCAATATTCGGTCGCTTTTTTCGGATCACGTGGCGGATTGGCATCTGCTCCACATCCAATGGTACAGAGGGCTACAATCCCCTTGTGGTCTTTTTCCAGTTCGCGAGATGCGTAACCAGCCCAGTCACCGTTGATGCGATTGTATCCTCCACCAAAAGTTGTGCAGTGGCAGGCATAATTGAAGATGAGGCCGCGGATTGATTTGCCATCAGGGCTGGTAATTTTAAGCACAGGCAGTGTGTGATCAACAACACCATCAGGGTTGACACCGAAGCCTTGCCATTTCCCATTTTTTATCACTCGGCGATTATCTGCAAAAGTAACTTTCCCAATCGCATTGAAAATACGGGCAGGCTGAAGTGCTTGAATTGCCTGATCAACAGCAGCGACACATTGCTTACGAACAAGATCAGCGTAGGCCGCAAGATTGAGATCCTCGGTCTTTGTGACTGGAATCGAAAACAGATTCACTAACCCTCTTGGAATGTGAGGGGTTGTGTGCGAATGCGTGCAGCAAATGACAAAACGCTCCCGCGAAATCGGATGCTTTTTCTCGACAAGTTTCAGAATTTCCGTTGTCAACTCAGCAGGGAAACCGATGGTGTCTACGGATAGCAGAATATGAATCAACCCCTGATCTTTTCCGTTATTTCCTGCGGTACGCATTGCCATGCAGCGGACGTTCAGAGGAGTATCTATCCCTTCGGAAGGTTTCGTGCGGTTGCCATAGCCTGAAAGCCGTAATGGCTGTGTCGGAGTGATATCCAACCGGGAAAGACCAACTTCCCAGTTATCTGCCAGGGTGATCGCCGGAGTGACGGTTATAAAAAGTATGATTGACAGAAAGCTGTTTCGAAAATTGTGACTCATGATCAAGCAGACCTGTTTGGAAGGAACTGTCGGGGACATTACCGGTATCGGGTTTACGAATGAAACCATTACATAAACCGACAGCTATATCGTACTCACTGGAATTCTTCTGTGTCCAGTTAACAGACTAAAATAGCGCAGGATGTGAGAAGAAATCGGAATTTTGTCAGAATTCCGTTAGAAGCTTGCCACAGCAAAACCATTGAATCAATCTGTTGCGGCTCCAACAAATTCAATTGGCGACAATACAGTTTACTACATGTCATAGACTCAATTATAGTCCGTTCGGCTAAAGCGTGCTTCTGACGGAACCGAGCCATTGAAACTGCCACCGATGAATTTGAATTTTCTCGGATGTAAAATATTTTAGTATAGAGGAAAGCAATATGAGTAGAATAAATCCCAATCGCAACACTTTATCCGACAACAATCTTTTGTAGCTCTCAGACAGAGAGGCGACATTTCCGCCTGGCTTTCATGCGGCATACTTAAACGATATAAACAGCAATATCTATGCTGCGCTAAAAACAGAAAAACCTCATTCATTGAAATGGTCAGAAGTATAATTCGCCGGAAAGAATGGTATGCAACGTCAGGAAATGGTAGCCGCAATTGACTCCTGTGATGAAATCTGGGATGTCATCATTATTGGCGGTGGAGCAACAGGTCTCGGTGCAGCACTTGAAGCAGCAACGCGAGGGCATCGTACTGTGTTGCTTGAGTCCGATGACTTTGCGAAAGGGACTTCGAGTCGTTCAACAAAACTGGTGCATGGTGGAGTGCGTTACCTGCGACAAGGTCGCGTGGGAATGGTGCGTCAATCGCTGCGGGAACGCGAACGGCTGCTGCATAATGCTCCACACATTGTTCACCCACTTCATTTTGTCATTCCATCCTATTCAACAGGGGCAAGCTGGTTTTACTACGCCGGGCTTAAAGCATACGATCTATTAGCGGGCAGGACCGATTTCCCAGGGGCAAAATTGCTTTCATTGAGCCAGACTGTCGAACAGCTTCCCACGCTAAATTCTAATAAATTGCGAGGAGGTGTTCTCTACTGCGATGGGCAGTTTGATGATTCACGCCTGGCGGTCAGTCTGGCTCAAACAGTCAGCGAACATCAGGGGATCGTCCTGAATTACGCACCGGTAATTTCGATGATTCACGAGGGAACAAGACTGAAAGGAGTGATTGTTCGAGATCAGGAATCGGGCCGTGAAATCTCTTTGCAGGGCCGTGTTGTCATTAACGCAACAGGTGTGTTTGCCGATGATATTATAAAACTCGATCAGCTATCAGAGAAGCATTCTCACCACGATGAAGAACCGGTTGTTGCCCCCAGTCAGGGATCGCATATTGTGCTTGAGCGATCATTCATGCCCGGCAATACCGCAATGATGATACCGGAAACAGAAGATGGTCGCGTTCTGTTTGCAATACCATGGCACAGGCGGATCCTGTTTGGAACAACAGATCTTCCTGTTAACAATGTGGAAATAGAGCCTCGCCCGCTTCAGGAGGAAGTTGATTATCTCCTTGAATATGCAGGTCGGTATCTGACAAAACAACCTGCCGAGTCCGATATCCTCAGCATGTTTTCCGGTTTGCGGCCATTGGTTCGTAGCAGTTCTTCCGGAAAATCAACAGCCTCTCTCTCACGAGAACACGATATTCGTACTTCGAGAAGTGGACTAATCAGTATTATCGGCGGCAAGTGGACCACATATCGACATATGGGCGAGCAACTTATCAACCTGGCAGAGAATGTCGGTGGACTGAAAGCCCGGGCATCATGCACTGCTGAACTTGCTTTACACGGTTCTCCGAGACTGGAAAAGGATAAGAGCATCTCCGAGGAGGATGAGTTTCTGAAAATCTATGGCAGCGATCTTGATAAATTGAGAGCATTGTCGAAGGAAAATCCAAGCCTGGAAAAACAATTGCACCCCCGCCTTCCTTATCTCGCCTCACAGGTAATCTGGGCCGCCAGATACGAAATGGCGAGAACTGTCGAAGACGTGCTGGCTCGCCGAACTCGTGCTTTGTTTCTGGACGCTAAAGCAGCAATCGACTCTGCCCCTGAAGTTGCAACACTCTTAATGCATGAACTGAAGCAGAACGAACAGTGGAAAAACGCTCAAATTCAAGCATTCAAAACATTGGCACAAGGGTACTGCTAAAGGGAGACTCTATTCATTCAACACAAATCGTCGTACAAAAAATAAGCCTGCCCGACCAATATACAAAGCATGGATACAGAAGTGAGCGTAATTGCCTGATTGATGCTATCAAAAGTATCCACAAGGCACGCTGAAGCGTGAACTCCAGCGGTTTTTGTCGGTTATCGCCACTCAATACCGAACATTATGCCTGTTTTTTGTTTCGTTTCCTTTTTTTGAACCAGACGACGCAGCCGATGAACATTACCGGAATGATAATGACGGCGCCGATTTGTACCCAGGCTGCAAGCAGGACAATTTTGTGAATCAGCGTGGCGTGCTTGTGTGGATCATCGGGGAGTTGCCCGGTATATTTTGCAACGTGGTGCAGAAAGCTGGTTGCCAGATTTTCTTTCGGCAATTCCTGATGACAGGCGGTACAGGCTCCTGCCCGGCTCATCATCGCTCGTTCTTTATTATTTAGTGGTCGAGAAAGTGTAAAATGATGCCCGACCGTCATCAGTTGCTTTCCATCTTCTGAAACGATACGTGACCAGTCAGTATCCATATTTTCGATTTTCTGAAATTGTGGTCGGGTTTTTTCAGGTAGAATTTCGCCATCAATAGTTTCGATATCGATGATGATTGTTTCATCGAGCCGACGCAGGTTGCGCGCTCCGTCGATGCCGTACCCCAATGCTTTTTCAGAAGCGTGACACGATTCACAGCTTCTCGCATTCTTTGTCATTGTATGTGGTTGCACCGGAGACATATCGAGTGCGAGTTGCCCTTCATCCCCAGAGCCTTCTGCTCCGGCCATGGTGCGAAAGACATGATTGACAAGAATCGGTTTCCCGTCTTCACCGATGATGGTGACCGATGGCTGGCAACCGGGGGCAAGCGGAGTAATGCGTCCTTCTCCGTTGACACCCAGCATCGGTTTTTCCCATCGCAGGTAAGAGCGTGTTTCACTGATTTTACCAGGGATCATCACATCATAGGAAGATTCCCCACGATCAGCTGCGTGTTCAGGATCCATATGTTTTCGCCCTGCTGCGACCCAATCGAAATTTTCCTTCTTTGATTTCTTTAATGCCGCTGTGATAGCTTTTACTTTGGGATCAGATTTTGTTTGCTGCTCTGGACACTTCTCAGGGTTGGTATAGTCTATTTTAACATGGCACCCATAACATTGTGGAGCCCAGGAAGCGTGGCAGGTATAACATTCCATCCGATTCATATGCTTGCTGACCGTTGACATCGCTACGATACCGCGATCACTGATCTTGTTATGCTTTTTCAAAGTCTTGAGTGGTTTCATTGTGAGATCTTTACCGTTGGCGGTATGCACAATAATATCTTCCCCTTTTTTCACGACGTTTCCGTAAGGATTGCCACGGGCCGTCAGAAGGTAGCCTTCTTCCGGTTCGTAAATGGTCCCTTGTGCGGTGTGACTGTTAAGCTGTTTGGTTAAACCGCGAGGAGAGCCATCTGCAGGAGATTCTTCAAATTCATCCATAAAGCCAAGCGGCAACTCCCACGGAAATTTATCGGGAGTGCCATGACAGTCTGCACATTCGATTTGAACAGCCGCTAAATTTGCACCAGCCAGAAAACCATCGCTATGCACATCAATAGAAGTATGACAATCCTGGCAGGTCATCCCTTTGATGTAATGAATATCCTGCTCCATTGCGATGTAATGTTTGGAATGCAATTTCGGCTGATCGGAACCATCTGCCGCAAATGGTGCATTATAAGCGGTTTCCATCAACCCCTGAAAAGAAACGCCGATTCGCTTACCGCGATCATGGCAAGTTGTGCAGGTTTCAACAGGAATGCCGGAATACTGTTTCTCGTGAACGGTCACCTTTGCTTCACGCGTCCCCTGAATTGAATGCACCAGGCAATGCCCCGCTTCTTCCCGGTTAATCGTTTTATCGTCTCCTTCGTAAAAACCTTCGTTGCTGTAAGGAACATGACAGGAAGAGCAGCCCATGCCGCGATAATCTCCCCGTTTCTGTCGACCCTTCACTGCATGATGACATCGTTGGCATTCCTGACGAATGTAAGTAAAAGCAGCGAGTGTGGGATCATCTTTTATTTTGGAAATATCGGTCGGAGCTTCCGGGAGCGCGACATGGCGATCAACAAAAACATTCGGCTCCATCTTCTTCAGACGCTCCATATATTTTCGGTAGACGTTGCTGCCAAGACGCTCATTCGGATCTGTCGGATTTTTCACCGCATAATTCGCCCATTTATGCTCGTAACCGGTCAGCGAACCGAATGACCAGGCGACTCCCTGAATTTTGCCCGCTTCGGTCATCATCAAACTGCGCCATTGTACTTCACAATGTTGCGGGTGACATTTACCACACGTATTTTCATTAATCCACGGACTGCCCGGATCGGGATAAAACTTATCAAACGTGTGAGCCGCTTCTTTCTCGGCAGCTTTCGGATCGCCGCCATGACAAACAACACAACCAGCCGGATCACCAATCTCTTTCCCCTGTTTCATAATCTGTTCCAGCATTTCGGAACCGGATTCACGAATCAGTTCGATGTCCGCATGACACTTCATGCAACCGGAATTTTTAGCTTCCGGATAATGATCAATCAGCTTCTCAGCAGCTTCCATCGCGTCTGTGTAAATCAACGCAACAACGCAGAGCAAAAAAGAGAAGTAATATTTCATGACAGAACAGTCTTAACAGCCGAGAAGAGAAACAACGGAAGCCAAATTGATTGGTAACATGTATCGTGAAGGGATCGGCTGATGAAATCAAGCGAGCAGGATGTCTAGAATAGAACCTTGATCCAGTATTCGAGGTTGGTCGATTCTCCAGTGCACTTTCTGAGCCAGCAATAGCATCAGGTCATAAGGAACAATGCTTTTCAATCGCCATTTGGTGATCGTGGAAAATCTAGAAAGTTACTGACAAAATTTATATGAGTTTCCTGGAGCCTTCCGATGTCGGCCTAAACTCGACAAACGGGGACCACCGCCCCCTCAGTGAAAAAGCGAAGGCGGAGGCGACAACGAAGGCGGACGGGGCTCAGCAGAATCTCGAAAAGAAACCGGAGAACCAAACCAATCTTACGCAACCGGAACTCTCATTAACCCTTGGGGCATAAAATGGGGGCAGACCAAATCTCTCTAGCCAGATGACGAATCTCATACAGTTTTCCAAGCTTGTTGCTTTTCAATTTATTCTGAGTAGAATCAGCCATTGTGTTACCTCTATTTTCCAAGAGTCAGGTAAGCACTGCCGCTTTTGGATCCGGTCAACTGGCTATGCCCTACCTGTTGTAGTGAGCTAATTCCCACTTGCCCCAAATAATAAATAGGGCAATATCATATAGCTATCACTACCTATTAATGGGCTCCTGAATCACCCAGCACCTGGTTCATTCTGATAGCCGTAACCAAACTGATATTTTTCTAATATTTGCGAGCGGTTCGCAAACTTTTACCGTTAGTAATACATGTAGTGCCTGATTAATAGCGTTAAGCACCCGTAGCTCAGTAGGATAGAGCGATGGTTTCCTAAACCATAGGTCGTGGGTTCGAATCCCGCCGGGTGTATTCGCAAGTCTTTACTATTCAACGGGTTGTGGTGAATGACTTTTCTGTATCCCTGCTGTATTTGAGGGGGTGATATCCAAAGTGTTAGTTGTGGCCTGTCGCAGCTTCTTCACGGTCTGTTTTGCGTCCTGCCCCACATAGAATTTCATTGTGGTGGAAATTTCTTCCTGTCGCATCAGCTCCTTTAGCTCCACAGGCATCAGTAAACGTGACCAGCGAAGCCCGAAAGCCCTTCGCAAACGCTTCTTTCGTCCGCTTGTCTGCTTCGGTTTCCACCGCGGAAACAAATCGCTTGCCGTACAAGTCGGCCCAGACTGTTGGGTGCTGATCGTTCGCAGTTTCCATGAGCAATTCAGGGGTCGCCTGCATTGAATAATCAGAACCAAGCGTTTCGAGAATGGCATCCAGAAGCGTATTCGTGCCGTTTACACCGCCTCTCCAGAAGACGGACAAGATATGATCTCGAATAATTCTGGCTAATGCAGAGCCGAACAGGCGTTACAGGTAGCTGATAACATCCCCATGTTGAGCAAAGGTTGACTCCCCAAAAGAATCCCATGTCTGGGAATATCCGTAGCCTCACAACGGAAATTGCTTTAGAAAAGCTGGGGCGACCTGTTCCGTGCCCCCCTGCCCGGTTAAAGTCTTAACGTAACTATTCAGTGATGGGTGATTGGTGACAATTTGCCCCCAGATACAATCAGGCATCCAACCCTGAGGGCAGATTGTGCGAATGTTTTCCGAACATTCACACCTTTGTAATAACAATCTGCCCTCAGCCACCTTCCGCTGAGTAGCTACGCCTTAACTTTCTGAAAATAGAAGGCCTGACAAAAACAAGGCGAGTGACCATATGGCCACTTCTCTTTTGTTCCAATTTGCCACTCACCGCCCGGCACTACGTTTCCTGACCGCTGTTTACACTTTTCCAGAACACAACATCTGACAATAGCTATCTTCAGAGAAGATGTGCCGTTATCATCGCATATTTATCTTTGGCATCAGTCAATAAGGAATAGTCCCGAAATAAGTTCTCGGTTTATCGTAGGGTGCGTCGTGAAGCACCAGCCGGTTCGTGTGGTAAAAAAAGGTGCGTCACGACGCACCCTACAAATTGATTCCATTTGAAATAGGGAAGTTATTTCAGCACTATTCCTAAAATACGAAAGTTTTGCTAAATTACCAATCTCGATGCTGATTCTTGGTTTAGGGATTAACAGGCATTGTTCCGGATTCTATTGGTGAGTGCCTGATTTCGAGGGCGCTCGGGGGTGTTATGCCCTGTTTGATGTAATGTGATTATTCGATTTCTTGCGATAAAGGCTAGTGACGTGACAGAAGCAAACTCTGGACCAGCCGCTGTAAAGACAGTTCGATTTCCTGGTATTCCACTTACCACCAATGGTAACCAACTGGTGGCTTATTATACTGAAGCACGACTGGCGGATGCCGGCATCTTCTACCCCATTACACCATCGACTGAGCAGGGTGAGAATTTCGAGTTCTCCTTTGCTCGCGGTGAACTTAATGTCTTTGGGCAGTCCAAAATGGCCATTGAGGCAGAGGGTGAGCATGCTGCACAGGGTGGAGCGATTGCTTTTTCGGTAACCGGCAAGCGTGTGGTTAACTTCACTTCTGGTCAGGGGATCGTTTATGGTTTAGAGCAGTATTACCATGCACCCGGTAAATTATCGACGATGGTTTTAGAAGTTGCGGCTCGTGCGCTGACCAAAACATCGTTGAATGTACACTGTGGTCATGATGATATTTATGCCGCGTTGGATACTGGCTGGATTATGTTGATGGCTCGTGACGCGCAACAGGCGGCTGACCAAGCACTTATATTACGCCGCGTGACTGAGTTATCATTGACGCCAGGTATGAATATCCAAGATGGCTTTTTAACTTCCCACTTGGAACGTACTTTTGTCAAGCACGAAGCGGCGTTGATTCGTGAGTATCTCGGCCGTCCAGATGACATCATCGATACACCGACAGAGTCGCAGCGTGAGCTATTTGGTCCCACGCGTCGCCGTATTCCAGAAATGTATAATCTGAAAAACCCATTGCTTTTAGGGTCAGTTCAGAATCAGGAACATTACATGAATGGTGTCGTCGCAAGGCGGAATCATTTTGTGGAACATATTCATGGTTTCCTCAAAGCAGCCTATGAAGATTTTGCGGCTTTGACCGGACGTGAATATGGTTTTGTGTCTGTCTATAACACCGAAGATGCAGATACTGTTTTTGTGGCTCTGGGGAGTGCCGCAGAGAACATTGAAGCTGGTGTTGATTATATCAAAGAACGTGATGGTGTTAACGTCGGTGTGGTTCACTTAAATGTGATCCGCCCATTCCCGGAAGCGGAAGTGATTAAAGCGATTAAAGGGAAAAAACGTGTCATCGTGCTTGAACGTATGGATGATCAAACGGCGGGCAATGGCCCTATTGCGCGTGACATTCGCACTGCCTTGATGAAGGGGTTGGAAAACTCACAGGGCAATCATAATGATGCATACCCTGTGGTTGCTCATGAAGATATGCCGGAAATATTCAACGGTGTTTATGGTTTGGGATCACGCGATTTTAGGCCTGAACATATCCTGGGTGCCTATGAGTATGCCACAGGCAAAACCATGCGTGCTGATGGTGCAACGGCTGAAGGTGGCGAAAAATTTTTCTACCTTGGCGTTAAGCATCCCTATGCTGTCGTAAGTCAAGACACGCCAAGTTTGTTGCCTGAAGATGCCATTGCGGTTCGTTTTCATTCCATTGGTGGTTGGGGCATGATCACCACTGGTAAGAATCTTTCTGAGATCCTTGGTGATCTGGGCGGCTTTGTTTCACGCCGTGATTTCCCCGATGAAAACAAAACCGTTTTGCATATTTCGGCGAATCCACGTTATGGTTCAGAGAAAAAAGGGGCACCGACCAATTACTTTCTGGTGGCCGCCAAGGAACGTGTGCGTGTGAATTGTGATTTGCGTCATGTGAATGTGGTGCTTTGCTGTGATCCAAAAGCGTTCACGCACACCAATCCACTTACCGGTTTATCTGAAGGTGGAGCGTTGATTTGGGAAAGTGGTGAAACCGATCCACAGATGGCTTGGCAACGCATCCCGGTCCATGCACGTCGAGAAATCATTGAAAGGAAAATTCGTGTCTTCACGCTTAATGGTTTTGAAATTGCACGCAACGCAACTTCCAGGCCTGACCTGCAATTGCGTATGCAAGGTAACTCGTTTTTAGGTGCCTTCTTTAAGGTTTCGCCGTTTCTTGATTATTACAAGATCCCTGATGAAGAATTTCTTTCAGTGGTTGAAGCTCAATACAACAAAAAGTTTGGCAAGTTAGGTGATGCTGTTGTTCAATCGAACATGACTGTGATGCGTGAAGGTTTTGAACGTGTTCAGGAATTGAAGGTTGGCGAGTTGGAATCACCTGATACTTCTTCCATGCGTGGCTCGTCGATTTTGCCGACAAG
This sequence comes from Planctomycetaceae bacterium, assembly GCA_015487825.1. Taxonomy (GTDB): domain Bacteria; phylum Planctomycetota; class Planctomycetia; order Planctomycetales; family Planctomycetaceae; genus Rubinisphaera. The sequence continues at coordinate 6,241 of WFOZ01000837.1, read as the reverse complement.
TGGCAGTGGGGCGTCATGTTCGGCATGCAGCGAAGATCGTCCCCCTTTGTTTACGCGTGAGTATTTCGATAGTGAATTCAAAGCAGGGCTTGGATACGATCAGCCCGCTTCGGTATTGGCGGCTTCAGGTGTGTTGGCCGCAGGAACGGGTGGCGATAATACGAAATTCGGGGCTCGACGTTTGGTCCCCAAATACAATCCAGAGAATTGCACGCAGTGCATGTCTTGCATTACAGCATGTCCAGACACCGCATTGCCCAATACGGCTCAGACGGTTGATACCATTTTAACCACATTGTTTAAAAGCTATGTGCCTGATGAAAAGACACGCACTGGATTGCTGGGTGGTGTGTCGCAGATCGAACAAGCCGTCCGTGCAGATATGGTCACCGAGTCGAAGAAAAAGCAAGCCGCAGAGCCGTTCCCGAAGATCGCGCTAAGGCATATCAGGCAATATGCCGCTGAGTCGATTGATGGAGACACCAGTCTTGAATTGCTGGAGCAGGTGATTGGTAAATTGCCACTGGCCTATGGTGCCACTGCGCAGATCTTTGCCAGCAAGGAAAGGAAAAATCCTGGCTCCGGCGGTATCTTCTCGATCTTTGTTAACGATCTGTGCAAAGGATGTGGTCAGTGCGTCATAGAATGCGGTGATCACATGGCTCTTGAGATGGTTGAAGAGGATGAAAACATTAACGGTGACATGTTCACCGGTTTGGGTTTCCTTGATCTGTTACCAGATACGCCATCGCAATACCTGGGCATTTACAACCCGGAAGACCCTTTGGCATCGAAAGCTGCGGCGTTGCACAATCACTTGATGCAACGCACGAATTACGAAGCTTTGCTCTCAGGTGATGGTGCTTGTGCGGGTTGCGGTGAAAAAACTGTCTTGCGTGCGATTGCGACATTGACTGAAGCTTACATGCGTCCCATTTTCCAGGCCAAAGCAAAACGCCTGCGTGACAAGGCTGAGTTGCTGTCTCAAAACGGTTTGAAATTGCTGACGGATCTTAAAGCAAGTAACGCTGAAGGTTATGAAATTCTCAAACGCTCGATTCTCCATTTAATCTGTGGTTTAGGTGGTGAATCAGTCGCTGATACCGCTTCAATTATTGAGTCGCGTTTTGATGGCAATGATCAGGATCTGGTAGATGCCATTGTGGCGGTGTTAAAGCAGGATGCTGCTGATCACGACACGCTCATCACAATTGAAGGCCGTCGTGTGGGCGGCATGAATGTGATGGGGATGACAGCCAACACCGGTTGTTCAACAGTGTTTGGTTCTACACCACCCAACAACCCACATCCTTATCCATGGATGAATTCATTGTTCCAGGACGGGACAACCATTGGCTGGCTGGTTGCTGAAAGCTTTATTCAGAATCATGCTCGCCGTTCGGTGCTTCCAGAACGACTGGGGGATCGTCTTTTGGATGCTTCATCAGCGATGACCGAGACTGATTATTTTGAATTGACACATTTTACAGATGCGTTAATGACGGATCTTGAAATTCGTGAATTGCCCAAGGTTTGGGCTGTGGGTGGCGATGGTGGTATTGGTGATATTGGTTTCCAGAATCTCTCGAAGACCATTTTGCAAAACCGTCCCAACTTCAATGTTTTGCTGCTTGATACGCAGGTTTATTCCAATACCGGTGGGCAGAACTCAGACAGTTCCGTCATGCCTGGTGGTTATGATATGAATCAGTTTGGCGCGGCCTCTTCAGGTAAGTTTACTGAGAAGAAAGGTGTTGCTCAGGCATTGACTTCAGGGCATGGCAGTCCATTTGTGGCGCAAGTCTCCATGGCCAATACACCCAATCTCTTTGGTTCGATTTTAAATGGTTTGGCTTACCGTGGTGCATCGTTCTTCCAGTGCTTTACGACATGTCAGCCAGAGCATGGTGTGGCTGATTCAGATTCAACCGCACATGCTCAACTGGTTCGAGACAGTCGCGGTGTCATTGAATTCGTATTCAACCCTGAAGCTGGTGAAAATACAGGCGAAACATTAAGTCTTAGGGGAAACCCCAATGTAAAAGGGGATTGGTTCCTGAAAACAATTAAAGCTACCAAAGAAAAATACAAATACACAGTTGCACATTGGGCCGCAACAGAAGCTCGCTTCCGTCGCCACTTTAAGAAGGTTTCAGCAGACCAGCTGGATCAATACATCCATTTGGATGATATGCTGCTTCGTATTATGCAGGACGATATTGTTCAGCGTCGCTTCTTTGACACTGCTCATCGGTCGTATGTCCCCGATTTCGGTGTCTATGCCATGTTGGAGCAGGCGGACGGTTCTCTTAAACCGCAATTGCTTAGTCGACAGATGGTACTGTTTTGTGTTGAGCGTCGTAAAAACTGGCGTATGCTTCAGAGCCGTGCCGGCATTGAGAATGCCGACTATAAGGCTCAGCAGTTGTTGCTTAAGCGATTCGATAACAATGAGATTGAGCCAGAGGTATTTGAAAAGCCACTGGGCGAACTTATTGAGCAGATTAAGTCAGAATTGGCTTAAGATTAAAAAAAAATCGTACCCGCTTGACGGCTGGAACAATTATTGACAGGCGTTATAATGCCGAGCCAACAGGATTTTGTTAGATAAATGATTGTGTAATGAATTATCTTTTTATATTTTTAATCGGTTTGGCCGGCTTGGGAATGGTCGGCGGTGGTATTTTCGGCTCTTGGCTGTTGGCGCCACGCAATCCAGGGAAAGCCAAGTCATCGACTTATGAATGCGGCGAAAAGACAATCGGGCCATCGAGCTTAAACTTCAATGTGGGCTATTACCTCTATGCCATTCTCTTTCTGATTTTTGATGTTGAAGCTGCTTTCCTTTTTCCCTGGGCTGTGGTTTTAAGAGAACTGGGTGTCGTTGGGTTGGTCGAAGTCATCCTTTTTGTTTTGGTTCTCGTTGTGGGTTTGGCTTATGCATGGAAGAAAGGGGTGCTTGAATGGGAATAGCAACCGATCATCTTCCAGGCGTGGTTGAACAGTTGCCAGGTGGTTCAGTGCTGGTGACCAGTTTTGATTCGGTCATCAATTGGGCTCGTGCCAACAGTCTTTGGCCACTCGCCTTTGGGACGAGTTGTTGTGCGATTGAAATGTTAATGGCCACAGGCGGCCCACGTCATGATCTGGCTCGCTTTGGTGCAGAGGTGGCAAGGCCTTCTCCGCGTCAGGCTGATTTATTAATCCTTGCAGGCACCATTGTAAAACGGATGGCTCCTCGCCTGCGCCTGCTTTATGAGCAAATGGCTGAGCCACGCTATGTCATTGCGACAGGCGCGTGCACGATATCAGGTGGCCCCTTTATTTATAATTCATATTCAACCGTTAGAGGGGCTGATGAAGTCATTCCTGTGGATGTTTATGTACCGGGATGCCCACCTCGACCGGAATCGTTTTTTCATGGTTTGTTGACGCTTCAGAAATTAATCAAGACCGAATCGATACGGCAGCCGGGAGTTCGTCACAAGCCTGTTCTCTCTGAATTGCCAGATGGTATCAAGGTCGAGGATATCCAGAAAGAAATTGTAGCGTTGCTTGAAGGTGAAGCGACCGTTGACGTAAACAAAGCGGCACAGGCCAAGCCTTGGCCCAAAGGAACCTGACCTGTAAGATGTTACCTGAGCGACTGCAATCAATCTGTGAGTTGGAAGATGATGTCACCGTCCTGGAGGAAGGTGTCGATAAACCAACGGTTGTAGTGCCTTGTGAGCATGTTGCCAGTTTAATGGCAGCGCTTAAGCACGATGCCTCTTTCGCTTTTTTATTGTTGTTGGACCATACCGTCACTGATCGGGTTGATGACGGTCATTTTGAATTGGTCTACCAGCTTTATTCGCCTGTGCACAATCATCATTTGATGGTCATGACAACGATTCCACGTGATGAACCTGTGATTCAAACCCTCAGTCATATCTGGGCGGTGGCCGAATTTCAGGAACGTGAAATCTATGACATGTTTGGCGTCGTTTACCGAAATCATCCCGACTTACGACGTCTTTTTTTAGAAGATGACTGGGTTGGCTTTCCGCTTCGCAAAGATTACGAAGATGATTTTATGCTGGAGCGGCCCAAATGAATTCAACACCTATTCTCAGTATTGATGAACTGGTTGAAAATGCCAGTGCGCCCGATGCCAGCGAAACGCAGGAATATTTTATCAACATGGGGCCGCAGCATCCAGCGACCCATGGTGTGTTGCGTTTGCTGCTAAAACTCGATGGAGAACGTGTACGTAAGATTGTTCCAGTGCTTGGTTACATTCACCGTGGCATTGAAAAAATTGCTGAAAATCAATCTTATCGCCAGATGGTACACCTGACAGATCGCATGGATTATCTGTCAGCGATTATCAATAACTGGGGCGTGTCGATGGCTGTGGAGAAAGCCGCCGGGATTGAATTGAATCCACGCATCGAAACCATTCGGACTATTTTCGGTGAACTTGAACGTCTACGCAGCCACCAGCTTTGGTGGGGTGTGATGGGGATGGACCTGGGAGCGTTCACGCCCTTTTTGTATTGCTTTCGTGACCGTGAATTGCTTAACGACATCATGGAAAAAACGATCGGTGCCCGCCTGACCATGAATTACATTCAGCCCGGAGGCTTGATGCATGATGTGCATGAAGACTTTGTGGATGATGTTAAGGGGTTTTTGAAGGGCTTTAAATCAACCATTGATGAATACGATCAGTTGTTATCTGGCAATGTCATTTTTCAAGAACGTGTTCGCAATGTCGGTATTATGGATGGAGCGACCGCATTGGATTACGGCGCAACCGGACCCGTGCTGCGTGGTTCAGGGGTTGCGTATGACTTGCGCAAGGTTGAACCGTACGGTGTTTACGATCAGGTTGATTTTGATGTGCCTGTCGGGACAACAGGTGATTCCTGGGATCGCTACTGGATTCGTATCGAAGAAATGCGTCAATCGGTTCGTATCATTGAACAATTGATTGACAATATTCCTGACGGCAAACACATGGTCGTTAAAATGGCTCAAAAAATTAAAATACCTCAGGGGCGATACTACTCGCAGGTTGAAACAGCACGCGGGGTTCTTGGGACCTGGCTGGTCTCTGAATCAGAAAAGAAAGAAGGGGCTTATCGCGTTCATTTCCGATCGCCCTGTTTTAATAATTTATGGACACTGATCCCGATGGTTGAAGGGGATCTGATTGGTTCACTGGTCGCTTGTATGGCGTCGATTGATCTGGTTATTCCCGATATTGATCGATGAGGTTGAATTGATTGAGAACTTAAACATTTTGATCATGGCGCAAGCAGCTTCTCCATCGATCGCCAGCAAAGCCGCAGAGGCTTATACTGGCAATGATCTGTTTTGGACAGTTGCCTATATGCTGCTCGGTATCGTCGGGCTGGTCGTGGCAATCTCTGGGTTGGGACTTGTGCTGATTTACATTGAACGCAAGGTGGCGGCTCATTTCCAATGTCGTATGGGTCCCATGCGTGTGGGCTGGCATGGCATTCTGCAATCCGCCGCAGACGGCATTAAGCTGATGATGAAAGAGGGGATTGAACCTGAAGGTGCAGACAAAGTCCTGTTTTTGGTGGCTCCGGCTTTAAGTATCTGTGCTTCGTTGTTGCTTCTGGCTGCCATTCCTGTAACCGCATCGATTCACGTGATTGATCTGGATATTGGGGTCGTTTACATTGCCGCCATCAGCGGTTTAGGTATTTTGGGAATTTTGCTCGGTGGGTGGAGTTCCAATAACAAATGGGCGTTGATTGGTGCCATGCGTGCGGGGGCTCAGATTATTTCTTATGAAGTATCTCTGACACTTTCGTTACTGATTATTGTGATGTTCAGTGGCACCTTAGAACTTTCTGGCATTATCGAGTCACAGCAACAAGGCTGGTGGTTGTGGCGTGGTCATGTGGTTTCTTTGACAGCCTTTGTTATTTTTATTATTGCATCGACAGCCGAATTGAATCGCACACCTTTTGATTTGGCTGAAGGCGAGAGCGAACTGACGGGTGGATTTCATACCGAGTACACCGGGATTCGTTTTTCCTTTTTCTTTCTCGCAGAATTTGCCAACTTGTCTGTTTTTTCCGGTTTGGCAGTGACATTCTTTTTGGGCGGCTGGCTTCCATTTTACATTGGTGGCTGGGACAGTTTTAACAGTGCCATGGCATTGATTCCGCCTGTTATCTGGTTTACGGGCAAAGCTTCGTTCTTCATCTTTTTGTTGATGTGG
>WFOZ01000836.1 GCA_015487825.1 Planctomycetaceae bacterium | reverse complement strand
GGGTGGCTGGGGACAAATTGTCGGAAATAGTGTCAACAGATGACGAGACGACTGGCGACAATCTGCCCCCAGATGCAATGAGATATCTAGTTCTGGGGGCAGATTGTGCGAAGATGATCTGAGTATTCATACTTTTTTAATAACAATCTGTCCCCAGCCACCCTCTCGCTGAATAGTTACCCGAATGATTAATCTTCACTTCCCCAGGCACCGCCGCCGGGGGTTTTGATAGTGAGAACATCCCCGGGACTTACTTCAATTTGAAATGAACCTCCCAGATCAATTTCAACATCGGAGTTTTTTCTACGAAGCAGGTTCCCTCCGATGCACCCAGCCCCGCCACCTTGTAAACCGAACGGTTGATACTTGCCGCGTCTTTGGGAAAGCATCGAGACTTTTAACGGTTTGAGAAATTCAATTTTTCGAACGATACCGTTCCCGCCCGCGTTTTTTCCTTTGCCGCCCGAATCTTTTCGGATGCAAAAACTTTTGATGCGAACCGGGTACTGTCGTTCGATCACTTCGACATCACTCAAGCGAGTATTTGTCATGTGAGTATGCACGGCGTCGGCTCCAGCGTTTTTTTTCGTCGCTCCGCTGCCGCCGCAAATTGTTTCGTAATACCCGAAGGTTTCGTCGCCGAAGGTGAGATTGTTCATACTCCCCTGACTTGCTGCTGCCAGTTGCAGGGCGCCCAAAAGAACATCCACAACACGCTGGGAAGTTTCCACGTTCCCGCCCACCATGGCTGCACATTTTGCGGGATCTTCAAAGCCAGGCGGATTCAACAAGCATTCCGGTAAGATGATTTCGATCGGTTCTAAAACGCCTTCATTCAGTGGAATATCTTCTGCAATTAAACAGCGAAAAACATACAAAACCGCTGCAGTGACAATCGCTCGATTTGCATTCAGGTTCGTTTTTATTACAGGGCCGGTCCCTGTAAAATCGACCGTTGCTCCGGTTTTGCTATTGGTGATCGCCACGCAAATCGGACTTCCATCATCAAGGAAGTCCGTCATTTGATACCGCCCCTGTTTCAATTCTTTGATTGCTACTCTTGTTTTCTCTGCAGCAGCTTCTCGAATGAACTGCATATAATTTTGAACAACTGAAAGTGAGCGTGATTCGATCAGTTCTGTTAGAAGTTCGATTCCCATTTTATTGGCTGCTAATTGTGCATGCAGATCGGCCAGGTTATCGTCGACATTTCTCGAAGGCCAGGGCCCATTGTTGAGCAGCTTACTCAACTGTTCGAAATGATCGCCCCCATTTTTTATTAGCGGGAAATTCCGCAAAACGACTCCTTCTTCTGCAAGACTTTTTGAAAATGGAGGCATGCTGCCCGGTGTAATACCACCAATTTCTGCATGATGGGCACGCGAGGCAACAACAAATAAAACCTGTTTGGTTTGCGGATCAACCAGTGGAGAAATGACGGTCACATCCGGCAGATGCGAACCACCCTGGTAAGGGTCGTTCGCAACGAATGTATCGCCGGGAAAAAGGTCGGGGTTGTCTTTAAGTGTTTGTTTGACGGTTTCTCCCATCGCACCGAGATGCACGGGAATATGCGGAGCATTGGCGACCAGCCGCCCTTGCGGATCGAACAGGGCACAACTGTAATCGAGCCTTTCTTTCACATTGACTGAATGAGCCGTTTGCCGAAGTGTTTCGCCCATTTGTTCTGCAATCGACGCAAAATGATTATGGAAGATCTCAAGTAAAACGGGGTCTGCCGTATTACTTGAAAGCGCCTTTTCCTCCACCTGGCATTCTACTTCATTTTGCGTGCGAGTCAGCTCCAGTTCTCCTGCGGGAAGAACACGGGCTATGAAATCGGGTTCGATCAGTATGGTTGAAGTAGGTTCACAAATGATTGCAGGCCCGGAAATGGTTTGCCCGGGGACCAGATCTTTTCGCGAGAATACTTCAGCAGTTCTTTCAACAGCCTGCAGAAATATTTTTGTTGTTGCTTCAGCCCTGGCAGAAGTTGAACCGTTGGCTCGCTTGCAATGATGAGCACCTGTGTCTTGAAGATGATCGTGGGAAGTTGAAGAAGCTGTCCCTGTCACTTCCACTCGGGCAGTTACAATTTCAAGAGGTTGTTGTGGACGATGAAAACCGTAACGGAGCTGATGTTCCTGATGGAAAGCCTGCTGGAAGTCGTGATCACCGGACTGTGGGATGTTTAAAGCTGTTTCCTGTCCAAGATAGCGTAAATCGAGAGATTTTTTTGCTGGAGAAATCCTTTCCCGGGGAATGCCATCGGCTATCACTTTCTGCTGAGCCTGCTGTTCCAGTTGAGCGAAAAGTGTTTGTAGCTTTCGTTCAGAATATTCTGACCACGGTTTCAATATCGATTGGGCTGCATGATGCACGATATCTGCCTGCCCCATGCCGTAAGCGCTGAGAACCCCTGCCAGTGGATGCAGTAATATTCGTGTCATGCCAAGTTCACGAGCCAACGCACAGGCGTGTTGCCCGCCCGCTCCACCGAAACAGGTCAGAAGATAATCAGCAGGGTCATATCCGCGAGCCACCGAAATTTTTCGAACAGCGCGTGCCATTCGTATATTGGCGATCTTCAGAAAACCTTCAGCCAGTTGTTGAGGCGTGAATTGCTGAGGCGTTGCAGAGTCCGCAATTTCCTGACAAAGTTCTACCAGTTTTCTATGAACAGCTTTGAGGTCCAGAGGGATCGGAAAGCGATTCGCTAACAATCTTCCCGTGTAAAGGTTCATGTCGGTAACGGTTAATGGTCCTGCTTTGGCATAACAGCAGGGACCGGGATCTGCTCCAGCTGATTCCGGTCCGACGTGCAATCTGACGCCATCGAATCGGCAGATCGAGCCGCCACCCGCTGCAACGGTTTCAATGGCCAGCATCGGTGTGGCCAGTCTGATGCCGGCTTTGATCGTTTCGTATTCCTGTTCAAACCGGCCATCAAACCGGGAAACATCCGTGCTCGTGCCTCCCATGTCAAAACCGATGCTGCGGGAATAACCGAGCTTTTGCGCTGCTCTTGCAAAGCCAACCACTCCCCCTGCAGGGCCGGAAAGAATGCTTTCCCTGCCCTGAAAATTTTCCGCAGCGACCAACCCGCCGGAAGATGTCATTAGCTTTAATTGACTTTGAGGCAGCGATTTTTTGATGGCAGCAATATAATCCTTGAGTACCGGATTCAAATAAGCGTTAACCAGCGTGGTGTCTCCACGGGAGATTAGTTTTGCGGAAGAACTAGAGCAGTGCGAAACCGAGATTTCCGCAAAACCTATTTCCGATGCCCATTGTTCAATAAGCCGTTCATGTTCAGGATAAGAGGAAGCGTGAAGCAGGCAGATTGCGATGGAATCAATTCCGGTCTGTTTTAGTTCTTCCAGTTGTTTCCGAACGGCTTTCTGTTCAGGACATTTCAGCAATTCTCCCGAGGCGGTCACCCGCTCATCAATTTCAATGACGAGTTCAAAGAGCATTGCAGGTTTATGTATATTCAGATCGAACAGACGTGGGCGATCCTGGTTCCCGATTCGCAGGCAGTCAGCAAATCCTGCAGTTGTTATCAATGCACACCTTGCCCCTTTTCTTTCCAGCAGCGCATTGGTTCCCCGTGTTGTTCCCATTCGAATATCAACAGCCGGGATGGAATCGGTTCGTTTCAAACCCAATAGATAACGAATACCAATCACCGGGGCCTGCTCATCAGAATTCAATTCATAATTCAGATCAGTTTGTCTCTGCAGTTCTTTCGGGATCGCAGAGGCAAGATGCAATGTCCCGGATTTGCCGGAAGATTGCACAACGAGAGAACGAAAACAGATTTCGCCTGTTGGGTCGATCAAACTGAACTGGAAGCCGTTATAAACAGATTCCGGATCGCCAATCCGCAAAGGATCCTGTATAAGATCGGCTGATGTCACCTCATGTACCTGCCCTTTGATTTTTCCTGAGCTCAACGTTTTATGGCATTCAATATGCCCGGTGTGGTCACAGGAAATAAGGTCTGTAAATGTACCGCCGATATCAATCCAGAATTGCCGGGGAGGTATAGTCATGCTCTGTCGTTTCACGCGAGGTCTGTACTGCTAATGGTTAATTTCATTGCGGCTTGCACAAATTATCAAGGAGATTTGATTTTAGTGTCGGCGGTCAGAATGAACCAGCCGTGCCCGGGGCCTCGTCTGTGCTCATAATAAAACGAGGGAAATATCTCTATATTGATGGCGAATATGCTATTCGTGTGTTAGAGTCTATGCCATTGTTTACTTTCGGGAACCTCTGTTCATTCGAGAGCAGTACAGACATAGAGTGTCTGTATCTTTTGAACATGCCGTATCAATGGTAGACAGGAGTGCCAGCCTTCTATATAAAATATGTTTATTGAATTATATAAGGGCACCCTCCTGATTTATCCGTGCTTTCTTGTAAGGGAATTGATTTCGTGTTTTCACAAACAGTGGAGTACGCGCTACGAGCGGTAACACATTTGGCCTATATGCAGCCAAAGTTGTGCAGCACCAGTCAGCTGGCAAAGAAGACACAGGTTCCACCGGCTTATCTTTCAAAGGTACTGCAGGCATTGGTTCGAGCCGGTATCGTTCACTCTCAACGCGGAGTTGGCGGCGGAATGACGCTCATTACCAAGGCGGATGAATTGGCAATTTTAGATGTCGTCAACGCTGTCGATCCTCTCAAGCGAATCCATAAATGTCCTTTGGGGCTCAAAGCACACGGAGAAAATCTTTGCCCATTGCACCGAAACGTTGATGATGCGATTGGTGTTCTGGAGGAAAAATTTCGCAACACCACGCTGGCTGATATTCTTGCAGAAACGGGAGGCTCAATGCCTCTGTGCAATTCCGATTCAGACCCTTTCATTGAGCCGGTTCCGGATTCGGACAATTAATTACCGGAAAACTCCCGTAATTCAGGCTGCATAACAGGCGGCTACGCTAACGCATTTTGCTAAACTCAAGAACTTCTCGTTCAGCAGAACTGTCATAATGGGAGAGATGGGGCAGGTGAGCCGCGTTTCGATTAGGGGTATACCCTGACAGGCTTCTTATTGAGATTATTTTTTTGATCTATTACCCTGTTCAGCTGTTGCAGTTTTAGAAAATATGTGAATAATCAGATGTGTGGTTTCAAATTTGATTTTCTTTTCCCTTTTACGTATTGAAAAACCAGGTGCGCACTGTTGTGAGACTTTGTCGGTGCGTTGCTTTTTTGAGATATCCAGGAGAGTTTTACACGGGGGGCCCAGAGAGATGTTTACCGATTTTTATAAGCAGGAGGCCGGGTTTGTCGTCTCCACGGAGTTGGTGCTTATTGCAACAATTTTGGTGCTTGGCCTGATTGTTGGATTAAGTGAAATTCAACATGCGGTCGTAGCAGAGTTAAACGATATTTCCGATGCAACAGGGAATGTGAATCAGAGTTACTGGTACACCGGTTTTTCCAAAGAAAAACAGGGGGCACAGGGATTTTCGTCTTATACACGTGGCTCAGCAGAGTTAGATCAAACCGACGATTGTGATGACAACCAGTGCGATATCGCTTGCGATGTTCCAGTCGATGAAGGCCCCAAACACTACTGATTCTTCCAAGGAATCAATTGAAAAACCAAACCTGTAATTTATATTACTAACAGTAAGAGTTTGCGAACGGCTCGCAAATTTTAGAGAAATATCCATTTGGTTACGGCGATCAGAATGAACCAGCCGTGCTGGGTAAACTCCTGCAGACTTATCAATTGAGTTTGCAGGAGTTTTTATGTTCCAGGCGTTGTTTGGCAGCAGTCAGGTGTTTACCGACAGCTTTCATTTTTATCAGAACTCGCAATGAGAGCATTAAAAGATGCGACTGTAATTGCCTGGGTGATGTTTGAAATAAAGGCTCTCGCACGTTTCATATTGCCGGATAGACTGTTGCTAGCAGGCAGGTCAGTGCAAAACCAAAGACGCTGAGTAGTGTCAGCAGAGCTGTCCAGGTGCGGATTGTTTCCCATTCTGTTAATCCGCCCATTTGTGAAAAGACCCAGAAACCGCTGTCGTTCATCCAGGAAAGTCCTAATGACCCGAAACCGACCGACATCGCCAGATAGACCGGGTGGATGGATAGTTGTTCTGAAGTAGGAAGCATCGAGGCAAGCATTGAAACGGCGGTGATCATCGCAACCGTACCAGAGCCTTGTGCAATTTTCATCAGAAATGCGAGGCCGTAACCGATGCACATCAGTACTAAGGCGTGTGTTGTCGCTTCACCGGCAAAAAGCCCCTGAACGGCGTCCCCAACCTGAGCCTTTTGCAGCATCGCTCCGAAAGCTCCTCCGGCCGAAGTAATCAGAATGATCAGCCCGCCACTTTTCAATGCTGTTTCTGCAACGGCTCCCATTTGAGACAATGCAGGCCGATGCTGACGGTAGTAAACTCCCATCGCAACAAATGTGGAAATGAGCATCGCCACATTTTTATCACCGAAGATCAGAAAGATTTTCCAGGCGGTCGAAGGATCCTGCCCTTCTATTTCGAACCATGGTCTTCCAAACGCGACGCCAGCAATCAGTAAAACGGGCAATGCAATTGGTAGCAGCGAGGCAAACAAACCGGGTAATTGATCTTCATCGATCTCTGGAACATCTTCGCCACCTGGCATTGGACGAACGGGAATATCTATTTTTTTATCGATCCAGTAGGCAAAAGCAAGCCCAACCAAAGCACACGGAATTCCGACAGCCGCCCCGGCGAGAATCATCGTTGCCAAGTCGACCCCCAGTTTCTCAGCCATGAATAATGGCCCCGGCGTTGGCGGAACCAGTGTATGCGTAATGACTGCCCCAGCTGCAATCGCAACAAGGAATCGTGTATAACCTTCGCCGGTTCGTTTATACATTGAGCGAGCCAGCGGAACGAGCAGATAAAAAACCGTATCGAAAAAAACCGGAATCGAAAGAACAAACCCGGAAGAAAGCAGCGCCAATCCGCCCCGTTTCACGCCAAGGAAACTTAATGCTGAACGAACAATCCGGTCCGCTGCTCCACTTTCCATCAAGCATTTTCCGATGATGGTGGCCGCCGCAATCACAATTCCAATTTTCCCGGCAGTGCTTCCAAAAGCTGTCGCTACATCAGAAACATTCGTGATCCATTCCCCTTTCGGTGAAATAAAAGCCCAGTCGCCAGGGGCCAGCAGACTGACGATAATCGCAGCGGTGATCAAGGATAAAAAAGCCCCAATTCGCAGCACAACAATCATCCCAATTACAATTGCCATGCCCAATGCCAGGGTGAAAAGTGGATTCATAGTTGGATTCCGCTAATTTCTTGAATTTGCTGTCAGTAATGAATAAGAAAAGAAAACAGTCCGCCGGGAGTACATTTTATTGCCTGAATTTCGTCTGAAGTCGAATGAGTTTTCTCAACGGAGCTTCAGTACAATGTCTGTGGTGTTCTTGTAACCTATTGGTTTCAAACAGGTTATGGATTGTTTTGAGGCTGCTGGGATTTTGCTTGCTCAGAAATAGGTCGTTATTTTCCGGGTATTCAGTTCCCACGCTGACAGGGTACCGGCTAGAGGTATGCAGAATCAACGCATCGGGGATAATGAATGTCAAAAAACACCTGTTGAAATCAAAGCCGGTTCTCGGGTAGGATGATATGGTTCATGAGGTGACTTTCTGCGGGGGTCGGTCTTTTTTGAGAATGGTCTGCCGTGGCAATATGTGGCTGGGGGGCCTGCCTGCTCGTTATTTGGAATTTTCAGGCACCCAAAACCCCGCCAGCTTTCTTAACAAGGACCCGTTATCCGCACATTTGTCAGTTTTTCGAATAGATGCGGTACGTACAGGGAGGTTTGTCGATGAGTATATCCGGTGTAGGGGGAACGAGTAACAATTGGTCCGTTCCTCAGCAAGCAGGTTCAACCAGACAGTCGACAGGTAGTCAGCCAAGTCGGTTGCAGATTCCTCAGGACTCCCTGGAAATTTCGGAAGCGGCTCAAATGATGTCAGATCTCCAAGCATTAGATGGCTCCAGTCCTGAAAGAGCAGAGTTAATTGCTCGCATTCAGACGGAAATTGCCAATGGGACATACGATACCGAAGAAAAAATGGAAATGGCGTTTATGAAATTTCTCCAACAGACCAGCCATGATGATTCCATTTGAGAATAACTTAACTAAAGCAAAGGTGTACCGGTGAATGATCTGGGGTCTGTATCTGTTTCCGCGAGTCCGAAAGAAAAATTTCGGGAATACTTGGCAACACGAAAACAAAGACTGACATCTGAACGAGAAATAGTCGTCGATGAAGTTTTCGATGACCACGAGCACTTCGATGCTGATGAGCTCACATTCCGCCTACAGGAAAAAGGGAAAAAACGAGTCAGTCGTTCAACGGTTTATCGCACACTGGTTTCGATGGAACAAGCCGGGCTGATTCGTAAAGTTGCCCGTCCGAACGGCAAAGAAATCTGGGAGCACGATTACGGCTACCCACAGCACGATCATATGATCTGCAAAAAATGTGGCGAACTGGAAGAGTTTCATAACGATGAAATCAAGTCGATTCTCGAGTCGGTTGCCCACACGCATGGTTTTTTTATGGATGGTCACCGCCTTGAAGTTTTCGGCATCTGTACCAAATGCAGACGCGTTCCTAAAAGAAGCCATAACAAGCTGGACATGATTTGAGAAGCTGTTTCCGGATTCCACTGCCTATTTCACGCAACGAATTGGAATCGCATTCGCTCTTTGGTAAGATGGCGGAGATTCATCAGTACCGGGCAGGCAGTCTCTGTTTTCTTATGCTGAAGGCTAAGCTTTTCGTCGCCTGGCCTGCTTTTGTTTCCTGTTTGTAACTTGGGGAAGATTCTCTCGTGTGTAAATGGTATTAATGGTGATGCAATAACAGGATATCACGATTGGAACGAGATGAATTTCGATTACCGGTGAATCTGCCTGAGACTCATCAAGTCTCTGTACTTCCTTTGTAATATCAGAGGTTCTCTCGAATTTGAAAACTGGATTTCTCAAACCGGCGGCATATATTTCCTCATGCAACATCGTTTTTCACTATCCGGTTTCTCAGTCCGACGCATTACCTTGCTGATACTCTTTCCAGCATTGTTAGTGGTACTCACTTCCTCTTTTAGTTCTGAGGCGAAACCGGTTGTCGGTACCGATAGGCAGATAGCTGCAAAATCGGCAGCTGATGAAGAAGCTTCTCAAACGATTTTTGTTCCGCTTGAAGCTGATACAATCCCGCAGAAACTATCAGAGAAGGAACTTTCCAGTAGGGGAAATTTGCTGATTTTATACTGTGCTGTGATTTTGCTTTCTTCGATGCTTGGTGGATATTTGCCAAAAGTGATTAAACTGACGCATACCCGTATGCAAATTCTGATGAGTTTTGTCGGTGGGTTAATGCTCGGTGTGGCGTTGTTTCATCTGCTGCTGCATGCGGTGCTTGATGTGCCTAAATCGGAATTGAGTTCTGTCATGACTTCGCTCGGCCTGGGCATTTTGACAATGTTTTTGTTGTTGCGGGTTTTTCATTTTCATCAACACGATATCTCTGATGACTCGGTCGCTTCGGAGCATGCACAGGGTCACGCCCATTGCCACGACCATGATCATCCAGCCGAAGATAAGCCGGCGGTCAAGTCCCGCTTTGCATGGGTCGGTATTGCTTTTGGGTTGGGGCTGCATTCAATTATGGATGGTGTGGCGGTAACGGTCAGTACATTGCGGCCACCGGTTGAAGGTCAGCAGGTTTCCATCTGGGGGCTGGCGACATTTCTGGCAGTTTTGCTGCATAAACCGCTTGATGCCATTTCGATTACTTCGGTGATGTCTGCTTCCGGTTGGAAACCTTCTACATGTACTGCGGTCAATTTTTCGTTTGCATTGATGTGTCCTATCGGGGCGTTACTGGCGTGGTGGGGAATTGTCGGCACACATTCACATATTTATCTGGTAAGCCACCTGCTTGCGTTTTCAGCCGGAATTTTCTTTTGTATTTCTTTAAGCGATCTTCTGCCCGAAATGCAGTTTCATGCCCATAATCAGTGGATGTTGACTTTTTCGCTGATTGCAGGACTGGCACTTGCCTGGGGTTTGATGTGGCTCGATCCGGTGCATAGTTTCTAAAAAATGTCACAGGCGAGTCCATTGAATTGCACGTAGAGGGCGATCTCATTAGAGTTCACTCTCTGGAATAAATTGTTACATGTACAGAACTGACAAGCCTGAAAGGGCTCTCATTTCTTATTGCCATCGGATGAAACGATGCCTCGATTGACACAAGCAGATTTAAGCAATCTGAACCATAATTTTGAAGAGCGGACCCCGCAGGAGTTAATCCAGTGGGCGCATGCCACTTTTGGAGATCGTGTTTGCACCATCTCTGCCATGCAGGAGGCTGGAAACGCCGTCTGTCATATGATTTCACAACTGAAATTGCCGATCCCCGTGCTGTTTGTCGATACCGGCGTAATGTTTCAGGAAACGTTGCAAACACGAGACCGTTTGATCGAAGAATACGGCCTGAACGTGATCACTCTGACTCCGGAACAGACAATGGAAGAACAAACCAGGAAACTGGGGGTGCTTTACCTGTCTCCTGAAGGGCAGGCTGAGTGCTGTCGGCTCAGAAAAGTGGAACCGCTTCATGCGGTTGCTTCGCAATACGATGGCATCATTAGCAGTTTGCGACGTTCTGATGGCGGTCAGCGGGCGAATAATCCGATCCTCAGTATCGATAAAAAAATGAATACCGTGCGGGTGAATCCACTCGCCAATTTTTCTGATGAGCAGTTGCATCAGTATATTGAAGAAAATCAGGTCATTACTAATCCGCTGCACAAACAGGGATTTGCAACCATTGGCTGTAACCGCTGCACTACTCCGGTGATGGATGGTGAACCGAAGCGAGCAGGCCGCTGGCGCCATCTGGGGCCCTGGTCGGTCTATTGTGGAATCAACCCCTCAGATTCGCAGGATCCGATGCACGAATATATTGAAGTGACTCAGGATTTACGGGATCGAATTCTGGGAATTGAAACCGACTTTATGATCTGATTTATGTACCACCAGCGAGTAGAGTCCGCTACCTGCGGGCTGACCTGGTAAATAACCTGTAAGGTGAGGCGACTGGGAAGATTTTGCACCTCGGAACTATTGCGCAATTTAACTGTTTCGTGTGCCACGACTCACAGGACTGTGGCACACCCTGCGGAATAATTAATACTTTTCTGGCAACAGAACAAAACCAAGTGACGACAACATTTTATAGAAACGAATGAAACAATGAGTAAAGATTACCGTGCTGAAGTTGATGCCGCCGTGGCTGATATGGATTTTGAAAAGAACAATTATCAAATCGAATTTGAAACAACACTGGGAACAATTCTGCTTGACTTATGGCCGGATGTGGCACCGGGGCATGTTAAGAATGTGTTCGGCTTAACAAAAATCGGCTTCTATGATGGAATCATCGCTCATCGTGTCATTCCTGATTTTGTCGTACAAATTGGATGCCCGCAGGGAACTGGTACCGGCGGTCCCGGCTACACCATCGATGCCGAATTCAACAGTAAACCGCACGAAGCCGGCGTCCTTTCGATGGCTCGTACGAACGATCCGGACTCAGCTGGATCGCAGTTCTTCATTTGCCTGGGACGAGTCCCTCATCTGGATAATCAATACACTGTTTTTGGAAAGACAGCCAACCAGGAGTCGCTTGATGTCGTTCTGAAAATCGGTGGTGTCGATACTAACTCGCAGGATCGTCCGCTGGAAGATGTCAAAATTCTTTCCACAAAAACAATCGTTACTCCAAAATAATTCGTTTGATATAGCTGAAATTATCCCATTGAAGTCCATTTTATTACTGGATTTAGTGGGATTTTTTCATGGATATCGCTCGCAATGGTTTGGCACAAAAGGATTTGCGAACTAGGATATATACAGAGAATGGGGAATGTACGCGCCATTTCATTTGCGTTTTCAAACTGAATTTTACGAGGAAAAACATGTCTCGAACTTCCTTTGGTTTATTTCTGGCGATGATTTCGTTGCCGGCGTTTGCACTTTCTGGTGGGCAACTCGCTTTTCTGG
>WFOZ01000835.1 GCA_015487825.1 Planctomycetaceae bacterium | reverse complement strand
TGTCCTCGTGGATCATCACTGGATATTTTCAAAGAATCACCTCGAGCGGACAACGCTCAAAGCGGTGAAAGGGCCGGATGGGGAAATACTTGGAGATATTTATTTCACGCTGAACTCCGGAGATAAGCTTGGTGCGGCTGTTTTCGATGGAACATCAAATTCGATCATGCTTTCTGAAAAAAGCAGCCTGATTAATCTGCCCAAAAAAGAAATTTCAGTTGAAGCCTGGGTGAATGTCAATCGAGCAATGGAATGGGGGGGCATTGTTGGTGCGGTCAGTGACAACGGCAACGATGAATCGGGCTGGTTACTCGGTTTCAAAAAAAAGCGATTCTGCTTTGCGATTGCGACAACTGACAAGCAGAGTCTGACCTATCTAACGGCTAAGTCAGATTTTAAATTAGGCAAGTGGTATCACGTTGTTGGTCGTTACGATGGAAAAATACATCAGCTTTATGTCAACGGCAAGCTCGCTGCTTCCGATCAATCGCGGTCGGGTGATATTTTTTATCCGACGAGTGATACCTTTTACGAAATCGGTGCCTATCACGATTCCAATGAATATCACCGCCTGACCGGGATGATTCACGAAGTTTCTGTTTCGAGTCGGCTCCTTACTGCAGAGCAGATTTCGTCTCGTTTTCACGCCAAACAGAACAAATTACCTGCGATGATGACCAAGCCGCTGCCTTACCGCCTGACGAGAAGCCCGTATGCGTGGTACGAACCGAATGGCGATGTCACCATTTGCTGGGAAACAATATCGAAAATGCCCACGCTGCTTTATTATGGCGAAGTCGGCCTGTTGGATAAACAGATAATCGATGAGATTCCCAAACAGAAACATCGCGTGAGACTGACCGGATTGAAGCAGAGACAGAAATACGACTATCAGATTTCCATCCTTAAACAGGGCAAGGAACTGAATAGTAAAAAGTATTCGCTCGATACGACATTCAATTATTGCCCGCGACCTCTCCCCGATGTGGGCTCGCCATTTCCGCAGGATGAAACCGCCAAACAGTATGCCAATGCCGCAAAACATATTCTGCAACAGACCGGTATTACCAAAGGGTACTGCCTGGTTTACGGTTTTGGAAATGGGCAGTTAGCCTACGAACTGGCAAAGCAGAGTGAGTTAATTATCGTCGGCGTTGATGACGATGCAAATCGAACGGCTCAAGTGAGGAAACGACTCAGCAGTGCCAAGGCGTATGGTCCCAGAATTACTGTGCGTTATGTTGAATCGCTCGACAAACTGCCTGTTTCGAGAGATTTTGCGAACTTGATCGTGTCTGATTCATTCATCACGCAGGGGAAACCAGTTGGTTCTGCCAAAGAGGTCTATCGAGTATTGCGCCCGGCAGGAGGTACTCTGTTCCTTGGTCAGCCGTCAGGGATTTCGCAACAGTTAAGCAAAGCGGACCTCGAAAAATGGCTTCAACAGACCGGCTTGAAATTTTCGGTTGTTGAGAATCAATCGGGTCTGTGGGGAAGCGGAAAGCGAGGCGCGGTTGCCGGTGCGGGGACCTGGACGCATCAGTATGGCGATGCGGGCAACAGTGCCTTTGGTGGCGAAACACTGGGAGGAGTGACACGCACAACCGACCTGGAAGTACAATGGGTTGGTCTTCCCGGTGCAGATTTCGGTATCGATCGACAAGCCCGTCTCTCGGCTCCTCTGGCAATTAACGGAAGACTGTTTCATCAGGGAATGAACCGCATGATCGCGCTCGATGCGTATAACGGTGCCTTCCTGTGGATGTTGGAAATTGGAGATTTACGCCGTGCCAATATTCCTCGGGATGCAGCAAACTGGTGTGCTGACGCAGAGCAGCTTTATGTAGTGATAAAAGGTGAGTGCTGGGTGATCGATGCTTATACCGGCACAAGAAAAAGTGTTCTTCAGTTACCCAACGACAAAAAACAGTCAACTCATGAATGGGGATATATTGCTAACGTTGGCGATATGCTGTTCGGCAGCAGTGTCAAGCAGGGAAATATTTACACAGAATTCTGGGGTCGGGAACGCTGGAACGATGGAAAAGGATCAGCAGGAGACGGAACAGACAAAGTGACCAGCGACGACCTGTTTGCTTATGACAAACAGACCGGAAAAAAAATATGGATCTATCAGAATGGTGCGATCATCAATACATCGATCGCGATTGGTGACGGGCGGGTTTATTTTGTGGAATCACGACATCCGAAAGTGAAAGAGATGGTCAGCGGTCGTGCTAAAATGCTTTCCGCTAAAGACAGACGACGAGGTCGAAACAACGGCGTCGCCAAGGAAATGCTCTGGCGAGATCAATACCTGGTTGCGCTCGATGCTGGCACCGGCAAGAAATTATGGGAAGAACCGGTTGATACCGTTGATGGGCGCGTTGTGTTTTATCTTGTCTATGCAGAAGGGCGGCTGGTTATTTCATCTTCTGCATTCGGTGAGTATCACGTTTACAATTACGATGCAAAAACCGGCAAGCAGCAGTGGCATGTGGAACAAAAATGGACACGGGATAATCATGGAGCACATAATCAGCACCCGGCGGTTGTCGCCGGGAAAATTTATCAGGTGCCTCATGTGTACGATCTGAAAACCGGGAAGTTGCTTGGTACAAACATGATGGGCGGGTCGATTGGTCGCAAATGCGGCACGTATGCCGCGACAGAGAACGCCATTCTTTATCGAGGTGCCAGCAAGCTTTCGATGTGGGAAATGGAAAGCGATTACGTCAGCGACTGGCCACGACTGCGTTCGAGTTGCTGGCTCAGCAGTATCCCCGCAGCTGGAATGATCCTCTCTCCCGAGGGCGGCGGCGGTTGCTCTTGTGGAAACTGGATGGAAACATCATTCGGATTCGCTCCAACTCAGCCGGTGATCAAAACGAATAAAGAATAAGAAAGCCCCTGTTGATTCAAAAGGAGCACAGACATTCCTGTCTGTCCGGTTAGGCGCCGTTAAAGGGTATCCGGGTGACAGAAGAATTATTGTAACTATTCAGTGTTGGCGTAGGGTCCGCTATTGCGGACCACGATGGGAGGTGGGTCCTCCTATTTCTGCGGTGGTCCGCAATAGCGGACCCTACAAACAACCTTAATTTTTGCAATCACCAAGCAATGCTAAATAGCTACGAATTTTTCAAACCAAGAATAACCGCGGCTAGCGCCGTACGGCATGTTCTATTTGAACTTATATTCGGGATGTTGATGTTGCCAATCTCGCCAGAAATCGCTGGGGGATGTTTTTCTCCATAGGGCCAGGGCGCTGCCTACGTGGCTGAAGAAGGTGTAACGCAGAAAGATTTCTTCCTCGGATTGTTCTTTCGTTGTTTTAATAATCCAGCGAGCCGCTTTCTCGATTTGTTCGCGAGGGGGATGCAGTTCCTGCGGGGCAATCGCGAGCCATTCGAGGTGATGCCCGGTCGCAATTACTTTGTCCTTCAGTTCGTCGTTACGTGGCTGAGTCACCGCCCGCGCCCCATCGCCCCAGTTGGAAGGCCAGTGGCCATCTTCAAATTGGGAAGCGGTGATTAAATCTCGCACATACGCAAGATGATCGTAGACCCGTTTCTGAACAGGATCGGAAAGGATGTCGAATTCTTCATCCAGTCGCCACAGCAGGATCAACGAATAGACACGATGCGTACCGCTGCAAACTCCTTTTTCGAGCCGACCGCGGATGAGTCGTTCTGCGAGTAAATCAAAACTCATTAAGCGTCCATCAGCCGCTCGCCATTGTTTGGTGGGAGGCAGCCATAAGCCGAACGCCATCGCGGTCCATTCGGTTTCGCGTTCATCCAGTTTGAAATCCCGTAACGATTCCTGCACAATATTTTTGACGGTCGCCTGTCGCTGAGTTGGCAAAAAAACCGGTTCATCCAGTCGAACACCTGCTTCGGTGACACAGGCGAGCATATGATCGTGATGAACCGAAACGGATCGTACCCGCCCCCAGTTGACGCCGATCCCCTCTCGGCGATCCTCTAACAACGGCTTGGCTTTTTCATCCCACGAAAGCATGAACGTGCTGTTATCCAAGAGGAACTTTTCGAGGTCTTTACCGGAAAGCACAGCGGGATCGAGAAATGTTGCGTCTTTCGACCAGGTACGAATTGCATGTTCTACTAAATTCGGTCGCAAACCTTTTCGTTTGAATTTAGGACGAACCTGCCACAGGACGGCTGCGAGATCATCATCGGAAACCATTTCCGGGCGATCATAAAGCGGGGCAATTCTGAGCGGTTCGGTACGGGTTATTTCAATTGTTTCAACAACAGGCTTGCCGGTAATTTCCTGCTTGACCAGCCGTTTTGCCTCGGGCGATGCCAGTGAAAAGGCCGCGATAATGGCAATGCCGAAAACGAATTGAACGCTCCAGAATAAGTTACGATTCATAACAGGTTTCGTTTCTGTTTCGATAGATCAATTTATCAGGCGAGCCGGGAATTACTCCTCTGATTCGTCTGGAATTGTTAATTCACGATGGGGATTTTTCTCAGAAAAATAGCTCCCAGTGTGTCTTCGTATTCGAGTTTCCAATCGCTGTCATTGTTCAGTTCGCTGATTAATCGACTACGATAGCGATGGTCGATAATCACGGTGTTGACGCCATAGCGATCGAGTTTATCTCTCCACGCGGTTGAAGCCGAGGCGATGTGCAGATAGTCGAGCCAGATATCTCTGGGGACCAGATGAGCATGCGAATTCAGAAAGACTTTCATTTTCGGGGGACCGGACCACAAGAGGTAATCTCCCCATTCATACGCGTTAAATACCAATCCCTGTGGCACATGCTGATGCAGATAGCTGGTGATTTCGACCGGTGTTTGTGGCGAAACAGAACGTCGATAAATGTGGTTATACTTCTTGGCATCTTTCGGGTATCCGTGCAGCAGCGTTGTACCAAACGGAGTATACGCGAAAAAAATCCAGGCCAGACCGATTGTTACGACCGTGTTTAATCCGGAGCGGGAAAATTCCTGCCCGGTTTCCTCTATTTGCGGCTTCAAATATTTTTTCATCACAGCATTGAGATGCAATACCGTGTACAGGGCAGCTATCGGCGTCCACCAGACAACCATGCGAACCGACCACATCGCCAGCAGGCCCAGTCCGATCAACAAAATCGGTTCCGCAAAAGAAACTCGCCGGGGAGTGAGTCGATAAAGAATGATCAGCACGATGGATGCCATCGCCATCGCTTTGCCATGTACCATCCTGAGTGTCAGCGGATCCCACTCGATAAGATTCGCCAGATTTGGATTCTGAGAGATCGCATGGATCGCAGGATAAATACCGATGCCATATGGATTCAACAATGTCGCAAGGATGGCAAGTTCTGTGATAACAAACAGTCGTTGAGTTTTTGGATCGGCTGCAACTGCTTTGAGTGATTTTGTGTGTCGGTAAATATCCAGGCCACGCCCTGCACATAGGGCACCAAGCACGGCAAATCCTAAAAGGAAAGAACCATGCACATTCGCCCAGAATATGAATAAAAGAGGAATAATCACCCAGAAACTACGATGCCATTTATTGCGTGAAAGGAGCGAAAACATCACCACATAACAGGCCAGCCCTGCGAGTTGCGGGCGGATGATCGCCAGCGATTTGTAAGCAACCAGTCCAAAAACAGCCAGGCCAATTAAACTGACTGCCACTGAATCGGTCTTTTCGTGAAATCGCAACAATAACGCAATCACACAAATGAATAACGAACCTGCGTACAAAAATTGCAGGGAAGCAACACCCCACTGTGAATAGAAAAGGTACCCCACAATTTGCGCTAACCAGGCGGTATCGACCATCGGTACCCCTTTAGATAACGGCATCAACGGTTCTGTTGTCGGAATCTGTTTTTGTTCAACAATGACGCGCCCGTACGAAAGATGGCCCCAGATATCGGTGTGCCAAAGTTGATGGTAGCTTAACACCATCCACAAAATGCCCAGAATCACCGTCCAGATAACAGCCTTGCGGCTCAACTGCGCCCACTCGGGAACACGATCTTCCAGCATATCCGCATCGGGCGTTTCGATGGCTGATTCCGCATGATGCTCATCATCAGAAACCGGAACATCAGGATGTTCCGACGCCGATGAAGATGGTGATTGTGCGGGTTCTGCTGGGGATGATTTGCCGTCTGTCATTTGCTTTCAACTTGATTGGGATCGCCATAAAGCGAAACGGTACGTAAAAAACAGGCTTTTCGTGAAGTGTACGTCTCAAATGGAATGAATACAAATCGCGTTGAGAAAATTCGCACACATCAGCACAAGCCGTCTGTTAAAAGAGATCATCAAGGTAACCTTGGCATTGCATCTTCCGATTGATACACTGATCGGTTGTTGCTGATGCGAAGCGGGCAAGCTGTAGCAGGCAGGATGTTCAGCACCAGGTTCGGAGCACAAGATGTTTCAGATTATGAATTTATTTAACCGGTCAGCGACCTCTGTGAACCGTCGGCAAATTCTTTCTCTCGGGACACTCGGTTTCTGTTCGTTGAATTTATCGAATCTGTTACGTGCCGAAGAAGTATCAGCTTCTGCGAATTCTCGCAAATCCGTTATCTTTGTGCATCTTGATGGTGGTCCCCCACAGCACGAAACGATTGATCCGAAGCCGGAAGCCCCCGCTGAAATTCGTGGCCCGTTCTCAGGAATTGCCACTTCGGTTCCGGGGATACAAATTGGCGAACTTCTGCCGAAGATGGCAGCCAATGCGGATAAGTTTGTTTTTGTGCGTTCGCTGGTTGGTTCAGCTGGCAGGCATGATGCGTTTCAATGTCAATCGGGATTCAGCTTCAAAGATTTGAAATCACTCGGTGGTCGTCCCGCTTTGGGATGTGCGGTGACAAAACTGAAGGGATCGCCAAGCGATCAGACACCACCTTTCATCGACATGATGCAAGGGCGAGCATTGGTACGAAACAGTGCGCGGTCCGGTTTTCTGGGGCCAGCCTATCAACCGTTTCGTCCTGATATTTCTTCGATGTTTGAGCGAAATCTCGAAAATGGCATGAAAGGCGAACTAAAACGATTGGGCCCGGATCATGTTGTCTCTTTGAATTTGAACGAACAGTTATCTGCATCGCGGATCGATCAACGCTTGGCATTGCTGAGCGGACTGGATCATGTTCGCCGGGAGATCGATCAGTATGGCATGATGGACGCGATGGATCGTTTCAACCGGCAAGCCGTCAGTATTCTGACATCGGGAAAGCTGGCCGATGCTCTCGATTTCAATCAGGAAGCACCAGAGGTTCTCAAGCAGTACCACTTGCCCGAAGTGAAACAGGGGACACAATTCGTCACAAGCGAATCAGCAGGTTCGACAATGAAGTTTCTGATGGCTCGCCGATTGGTCGAAGCAGGCGTGCGAGTGGTCAGTCTTTCGATTAGCGAATTCGACACGCATACCAATCATTTCAAGCGAGTGCAAAATCTTTTGCCGATTGTCGATCACGGAATGACTGCGTTGGTGAATGACCTTGAACAACGAGGCATGCTTGATGATGTTGTCATCGTTGCCTGGGGAGAATTTGGCAGAACGCCGCGTGTGAATTCAAAAGGCGGACGCGACCATTGGCCCAAAGTCGGACCAGCCATCATGGCGGGCGGCGGTTTGAAAACTGGTCAGGTGATTGGGCAAACGAACCGCCTGGGAGCAGAAGTTATTGATCGCCCAGTGACCTACAAAGATGTCATGGCGACCGTTTATCACTGCCTGCAAATCGATCCGTATGGCATTACGCTTGAAGACCCGCAAGGTCGCCCACAATATCTTCTCGATGCCGGAACAAGTATTCGAGAGTTGGTTTAGCCTCTTTTTGCTATAAGCTTGCGAACCTGCTGGCTGTAAGATCGCTCAATCTCTTAAAACTATAGGTGATGCGATTTGCACAGTTTCTAATGCCCATTACAATGCGGCAGGAACACTCTTTTTTTGCTACTGATTGAGAAGAATAAATATGTCA
>WFOZ01000834.1 GCA_015487825.1 Planctomycetaceae bacterium | reverse complement strand
CCCCTGCGAAGTGGCCGGTTCGCAGGATTGATATTTCGGATCTGTTGATGGTTCAGACACTATTCTCTCCGTAGGTCAGGCTTTCCAGCCTGATGAATCAGTTTTCAAAGTGATGATCTTCCGATACTCCGGCATACTCGCCGTTTTTACTCAAATGATTTAAGCATTCTTGTGTCAGGCTGGAAAGCCTATTTGGACATCGCCAGGTTCAACTCGTTCCCAAGCTCCTGCTTGGGAACGCACGGCTGGGAAGGTCCTCCTTCCCACGTGTTTTCGTTCGTTTGAGATGATTTTTAGTTCCGGCGTGAAGCAGGAGCTTCATTCCCTTGCGTTCCCAAGGTGGACCTTGGGAACGAGGAAATTTACACAAGTCCCTGCACAGCTGGTTCATTCTGTTTGACGACACCAAACTTTAACTGGACAGCGACAGGTTTACGGTAAAATATCTTGTAACCCATTTTGTATAAACCGGTTACGCTTTAATGTTAAAACAGGAATAATTCAAGTCGTTATTTGCCACAACTTGTTTCGCTTGAACATCTTAATCAAATTTCCACTTTGAACCTGGTGCTGTCCAGCTAACCTACTGTGAGACAATCGGAAATGGATTGTTTATTTTTGACAAAGACTCCTACTCGAACCTGTTGCTCCGGGTGATCTTCCGGGGAAATCTGTTGTACAACGCCAATAAAAACATCATGACCAGCTTTCATGATCGTTGAAATTTCACGGTTTTCGTCTCTGGGAACATAGCCAATTTTATGTCCGTTAAATCGCAATTCGACGGCGTGTTCATCATGGATATTGTCTGTGTCAGGAACGAGTTCTATTGTCGAACCAATCTTAAGTTCGCTGAATAGAAATGAGCCCTGATAAAAACTAAACCCGGCAATATGGAAGGATTTAAGAAACAAATGATCCATTTCCCTACTCCCTTAAAATACTGAGACGTTGTTTCTAATGATAGAGCGAAGTAACCCAAGCTGTGCAACGGTATTGTTTATAACGATACTGTTTCTCTGTATCAATAATGTTTTCACTGAGAAAAGCAGAGCTGAGGGGACTACGGCCTGCCAGAGGATGGAGTGTTAATCTTTTTATCAGCCAGGATAATCGTTTTACCCTCTTCAGTTAATGCCCAGTCTCCTGCGGTTGTAGTATCGTCTGTAGCAGTGGAGTGGCTGATTTTGTGAAAAGTTGTTTTTCCGGTGGGCCAGCGAATTTCAATCTCCGTTGTTGTTTTATTTTTATCTAAATTTATCAGGTGATATTGCGAATTGCACGAGAGGTAACCTCCATCGCTGGTCCATGGAACTGACCGGGTCTGATCGTGAAACGAATACCGAAGCGTTGCGCCTGTCCCGTTGCGGTTGGAACGAGTTCCAATCAGTTTGATTGAAGCCGTTTCCTGCGTCTGGGATGACTTGTTTTCCAGCAGAGCCACGGGACGGTTCTGGTGAACAATGACAAGATCGTTTTTACCATCACGGTTCCAGTCCAGCGTAGCCACGCCGCGGCCAAGGTTTTTCTGGCGAAAATAATCACCCGCTGAATCAGAGACTTCGACGAACTTGCCATCGCCCTGGTTCTGGAAAACCTGAGCAGGCATTTTCCATGGTTGCTTTTCTGATTTATCATGCATGATATGCCCATTGGCAATAAACAGATCAGGATATCCATCACCATCGAAGTCCTGTCCCTGTGTTCCAAATCCAAGCAATGGAACGGATGGTTCGAATAAACCGCTGCCTCGTGTATCATCACTAAATAACAGGTCGCCTTCATTTCTGTAATAGGCATTATGTTCCAGATAAAAATTGGTGACATACAGATCCGGTAGTGAATCCATATTAAAATCTGCCAACGCAATTCCCATGCCGGCTTGTGCCTGTCCCCGTTCATCCAAAGCTGTTCCGGAAACAAGTCCAACTTCTTCAAATACCGGTGTTGCATCTTGTGGTTGTGTGATGTTGTGGAACAGGAAATTCGGAACCCCATCGTTGGAAACATAGATATCGCTTCGGCCATCGTTATCGAAATCGCAGGCGACTACTCCCAGCCCTTTTCCTTCAGAAAGGTTGATCTTTGCTGTATGAGAAACATCAATAAAACTCCCTGCTCCATCGTTGAGCCATAAACGATCTGGCTGTCCATTGAAACTTGCGGGATCGCATGGACGATACGATCCGTCAGGCAGGGGGCAGGTTTTCAATTCGGAAACATAATTGACAATGTATAAATCCTGTAAGCCATCTAAGTTAAAATCAGCTGCAGAAACAGACGTACTCATTTCCTGCTCAGTCATGCCCATTTCATCGGTAATATCCGAAAATGTTCCATCGCCATTATTGCGGTAAAACGTATTCCTGCCAAAATTAGATACGAACAAATCATCGTCTCCATCGTTATCGAAATCTGATGCAATACCACCTAAGCCATATCGATTGGAGCCGAGCCCTGCTTCAACTGTGACATCCCAAAATTTCTTACCGCCCAGGTTGCGATACAACCGGTCGGTATGCTCGTTTGAATCTGCAACGTAAGGCAGGCGGCATCCCTGTGGAAAATAAAGGTCTTCCCAGCCATCGTTATCGTAATCGATAACAATCACGCCACCTCCCATGCTTTCAATAAGATGCTCAAAACCTGTTTCTGCGTTGAAGTAGCTAAAGTTAATCCCAACAATACTGTGAACATCTTCAAATCGAATTTGAGAAGGTTGTATACTGTCGGAAGAAATACCGGTTGATTCCGATTGCTTTTCATACTCAGTGGAAGAACGCACGAGATTATCGGGCAGTATCAGTTCAAAGGGAGCATCTAAAGGATGCTTCTCGGCAAGAGTTCGTACGGTTTGGAACTGTGAGATTAAATCTGTATCATCCGGTGTCAGTTTACAGGCCATTAAAAGCCATGTTGCAGATTCTGTAAAGCGGTTTAATTGGCGTAACTCTCCCCCAAGCTGACGGTATATCGTTAACAACTGCCTGCTGTCGCTTATATCTTCCTGAGATAGCCGAATACAAAGTCGGTGAATATTATCCAGAAGAACAGATCGTTTGACTAAACGTTCCGCATCTTTCGTCAGCCCCAACCGCTTAAGAGCCAGCCCAAGAAAATAACAATTTTCTCGATGATTGGGATTGTTTTTATAGACATCATGAAGATATTTTACGGCAGTAGCCCATTGTCCTGATCGAAACGCGACACGTCCACAGGCTTCCGATAAAGCGATCGATTCTTTTTTACTGTTATCGGATGCCTCGCAAATTTTAGTCGCTTTGCTTATTTCATCTAATTCCAGAAGAACAAGAATATATTGAGCCAGCAGGTCCGAGTCCTGCTCTGTCCCACCCGGGATAGACTGCAGGAACTGTAAGGCCTGCTGAAATTCTCCATCTTCGCGAAGCGTTCGTACCAGAGCAATCCAGCTATCTTTGTCCTGAGGATTGCGTTGAAGTGTCGTGTTCAGGATTTTGATGGTTTCGGCAGCTGGAAACCCTGCATCAAGTGGGATCGTACGCAGAATCAATTCCTGTAACGAAAGGCTTCTTGCTCGTCTGATTGCATCAAGTTGATTCACCAATTCATCGGGGCGTCTGAGCATTCTGTAAACCAGAACCAGTTTTTCCCGGGCTTCCAGATAGTCAGGCTTTAAACGGACAGCTTCAACAAGTAAATCACGACTGCGGTCTACATACCCCTGATCAATGGCAACACTTCCTTCAAGAAATCTGGCTGTGGCTAATTCTGAAGGCAAGCCTTTGTTAATCGAATGCCATATTTCAACAGCTCGTTCAACTTCTCCCTCTTCTCGAAGCAATTGCCCATAATAAAGACGTGCAAGAACATGTTCAGGATTGTGCTGGAGACACTGTTCAAGAAAAATTTTTGCAGAATGCAGGTCATTTTTCTCAATGGCATTTTTTGCCTGCAGGAAAGCTGTTGATTCCTGAGAAGCTGGCTGCTGCATTGAATGATAGTTGCGCGCCACCAGGCCAAGTAGCACAACAAGTAGAAGCACTGAGAGAAGAATGCCCAGGCGGGAAAGCATGAATTTTCTGAATTTCATAATTCCAGGGCTTTAGTGATTTGGGCAGAAACCTGTTAAGGCAATAACTCCAAACGCTGAGCAATATACACGATAAACTTGCGTGCCTTTTATTAAAACAGGCAGGGAAACGAACACTCGATGTGCTGTTTCTCTACCTGTTTTACATAACAAAATATGTAACTATTCGGTAATGTTTGGTTATTGCAGAAAATAAGGTTGTTTGTAGGGTCCGCTATTGCGAACCACCGCAGAAACAGGAGGATCCACCTCTCATCGTAGTCCGCGGGTAGCGGACCCTACGCCAACGCTGAATCGTTACCAAAATATTTAAAGGAGTTAAACTCCCTTTTCTGTAAGATGCCGGACATCAGTTACAGCGGAGCGGGGACACCACCGGTCATAGGCTTCTTTTTTTGCTTTGCACTGACAAAATTAATTTCCAGAGATTCACTTCCTTCCTCCGGAACAGTTACTTTCAATGGTGCGGTTGATGGTCCACCGCCACCCATTGCAGCCATTGCCGAGGCAGTAGGGTCATTAGCATCTGCTCCGCCTGATGCAGCGCCTAGAGTTGCTTCGTAATCCCCTGGAGGGGCACCATCTCCTGTTGTGTATGTTGTCAGGGCAAAACTGCCATCCGCTTCAACAATACCTCCGATGACAGGTCGTTTTTCTTCCTGCCCACCGCCTGTAGGTTGTAGCGTCAGGGTCGCTGGACCGTGCGGCTTGCCGTCAAGTGTTACCTTTCCTTTGACTGAAACAAGAGGTAGTTTCCCATCATCACCACCACAGCCAATCAGCACACCACAAGCATAAATTGCAAAAAGGAAAAGAATACTTTTGTTTTTGACCATCATCAGTTGTCCTCCAGTTTCTATATCGGCCTGGTTATCAGATACTTTTTCAGGCTGCCTCATTAAGAAATATTCCTGGTTAGATGAGTTCTACAGGCAGTGATACCTATTGGAACATTTTCACCAAATTAAAAATAGATCCATAAACAGCCACTTACAGAAAAAAAGGTACCTGGTATTATGACATAACACCAGGCACCTCGTAAATTCACCCAGTCATAAAACGGGGAATATAAGATTTAGAATTCATTAGGAATAACCATGCCTGCCTGCAGTGAAGTGGAATGCAGGGATTGCCAGAGGCTGGCAGTTGGCCAGGCGGCACTATGCTGGATACTCTCATTCAAAAACTTGACAGAGCCATCTGCAAAGAGGAATTGTCCTCCACCGGTATGCCGGCTACTTGCACCAGGCCAGTTGTTGTTCAGGCCAAAGCAGGCCAGATAAGTTGGCTGACACATATATGGACCTGCTCTCCACCAGAATCCTGCAACATTTCCGTCAGGTCGTGTCCACTGATTTTGTGCAGCAGTCATCACGTCGTTGTTGGTTTGAGGAGCAATCAGAGCAGCTCGGAATACAGCATTGCCAGATCCGTTAGGACGCAGCACACCACCACCATTTCTCACATGACCTGCAACACCGGGAGCAGGCTGGAAACTTTGTGTCGAAACTTCACCAACCATAATTGTTGAAGAAGTTCCTTTGGTAATATCACGTATTTTTGTGTTACCACCATTCTGGAATACTCCGGAAACAGGATGGTTCGAGCGAAACCACCAGTCCCAACCAGTTGCTCCGGCGTAGTTTGTGTGGGCGACACCGTGTGAAATTCCGGTACTACCGCTAAATCCAGGGTCTGAAGGGCATTGTAAAGTTGTAATCTGCGTAGAGACAATTGTGTTGCCGCCGTTGGTTAATTGAAACTGTGAAGTTGCCTGATCCCACATTGGTGCTGAGAAGTTGATTTGGTCGTACAGGGGTGCCTGTTCCAGCATGGGGAGAATCATGGAAATCCATGAATGGTTTCTGGGCAATCCACCAGCTCTGCTCCCGGGAGTCGGGTAGTAAGTGAAAATTTGAGTAGGCGGGAATGTAGTGTGTACATCGTGGTAGTTGTGAAGAGCCAGGCCGATCTGCTTCAGATTGTTTTTACAGGAAGAGCGACGAGCTGCTTCACGTGCCTGCTGTACTGCGGGGAGCAGTAATGCAACCAGAATTGCGATGATCGCTATGACCACCAGAAGTTCGATAAGTGTAAAACCCTTACGTAAGGATCTACCGGGAGAAGTGACCATGAAAATACCCCTTGAAAATAAAGAGAGTTGGAATGAAAAGGACCTGAAGGCGGTCCATTACGACGGGTGAAGATAAGACTAAGTTTTGATACTAAAATAAGTCTGTTTAAGGATCAAGCGATAAAAGAAGATTTATGGCTCATTTGGAAAAATACTGAGTTGATCTGTAAGACTGTATGGTAATGGCAATCTGGTACAGAGATAATGGAAGGCGAGTTGGCAATGGCCCTCAAGATAATCAATTTGGAATTTACGATATATTCAATCCCTTTTGGGAATGCGATTCATCGTGTAATACGCAGTATTTGGGAACAGTTTTTCTTTTGTTTTCAGGTGGATATCGTAAACGAATGAAAGTTTCAATTCATCCACCGTTAAGCGAACTACTTTTCCTTTTTGCAATACTTCAATTTTTTTGATTTCCGGACGATAACGCCCGCTGATTGGGGATTCGTACGAACCTTCCCAGATACGTGTGTAGCCGGAAAGAACATAAGTTTCTTTTGACTGAAGATATTTCGGCGAGATCGGTTCTAGCAATTCGATTTCGAATCCGTTTGAAAATGTGCGAACTTCCCGGATACCGTTTGGTAATTTCTGAGCGGGAGTTAAACAATTGATTTCCCCGGTATTCTGTCCGCCGAGCCAGCCACTGTCGTGGATGTTGCCGATATATATTTTTCCTTCCGGGCTGATTACCCCACACATCGGCCCCAGGAAAACAGGAGCATCCAGCGGCATATTCTCTGCCGATTCGGTCAACTCGTAACAGGCCCCCTGCAATTCTCCATCAACCTGTTGCAAACTGAAACGAACCAGAAAACGATTGTTGTATTCACAGCCGATTCCATGCCCGCGGAACGGTGCAAGCCCGCCGAGTCCATCACGATTTGGAATGAAGAAGATACCGTTGACGCTGCGCGTCCAGGGATGAGGCAGTTGAATGGCGGCTCGTTTTTCCGGTTGAGGCGGATCGTATAAACCGACTACGCCATAAGCTGCGCCGGGAACAATATGATTGATCTCGTTAAAGCAATTTTGCACGCCTTGTTGATCGCTGGTGAAGATTCTCCCCTGTGGATCGTTCGCGATGCCGGTTGGATAGCGCAGACCACGGGCGATTAACGTCGCTTTGTGATTCCCGTCAATTCGTAAAACGGAACCTCGCCATTTCGATGTTTCTTTCGGACGCCCTTTCTGGGAATAATTGCTTCCGGTGCCGATATACATTTTTCCGTTCGCATCGTATGCAAAACCGGAAATCCAATCGTGATAATTATCATTGTGTCCCCAGCCATCAAGAAGAATAGAGCGAACATTACAGGAGTCGTTATCACCACAAGCATTCAGTCTTAAAACTTCCGGTTTGTGGGCGACAAGAATATCTTCCTGTTCCATTGTTACACCGAAAGGCGAAGAAAGCCCTCCCTGAAGCAGTTGCAGTTTGTCCTCGACTCCATCCCGGTTGGAATCGGTTGCACGGAACAGTTTTCCTTTTAAGTCGGTGAAAATCAATTTCCCGGATTGATCCCACGTCATCGAAGTTGGCATGATCGAAGTGGTTAAAGGAAGACGAACTGCGGTGAAGCCGGGTGTCCCTGCAAGTTTCTCGGGACGGTTTTCCACCTCCGGTTTTCCGGGAAACGGCTGGGTGGCTCGCTTGTTCATCTTGGCCAGGTAAGTCACGCAGGCGAACTGACTTCCCAGCTGTTTTTCGTTTTGAAAATTGATGCTGATATATTGTGATTGGCTCAGCGAATGCGTTTTTCCATTTGCTTTAACAACCGGTTCACCAAGTGAATCTGATTTTGCGAGTTGATTCAACTGCAATTGATATTCTTTGGGGATACCGGTTGCTTGAATGGTCCGCTGCCAGCCAGTCAGTTTTCCTGTTTCATCAGCCCCCACTGGCTGCCAGGTTTCGGTAATTTTTGCATTGATCGAACCGGGATAAAGATCAAATGTGAGTAGATAAGATAATTTAATATGCTGTTTATCCTGCGAATAATCGAGTAGTCGGGCACGGCGAGATTCCTGCATCTTTGGTG
>WFOZ01000833.1 GCA_015487825.1 Planctomycetaceae bacterium | reverse complement strand
TGACAACTCTGTGCTCAAATTACGAATGTCGCACGTCAGTTCATACATCTCAAGTAACTATTATAAGATTGGCGAAAGCAGTCGGGCGAGCGATTCGCCCAGTTGTTTCCAGAGTTTTCGCTTTTTCCATTCGGTAAGCATTAATTGTCGGGAATCCTGCAGATAGAGATGTTGCTGTTTGACAATCGGTTCGGTAGCCCCTTCATCGAACAGGATCAGATTCAATTCCAGATTCAGTGCAAAAGATCGGATATCCATATTGCTTGTACCAACCAGCGCAAACTGTTTGTCGATGGTCAATGTTTTTGAATGCAGTAAACCGGGCTGAAACAGATGGATTTCAACCCCTTGCTCCAGCAGCCCCTGATAGTAAGATCGCTGGGCGGCACTGACAAGAACCTGATCGGACCGTTCCGGCAACACCAGAATGATATGCACTCCGCGCAAACGGGCAACTTCTATCGCCTGTAACAGCGAATCATCCGGAACAAAATAAGGCGTTGTCACAATCACTTCATCGGTTGCGTGATAGATGGCTGCAACAATCAGACGCTGCAGATTCTGGATTTCGTATGTCGGGCCGCTGGGAAATGTTTCCAGAACAGAATCACCGGTTTCAACAGGAGCGGGAAAAATATCTTTCCGGTCGAGTTCCTGATGAGCCGCTGCAAACCAATCGGTACAAAAGACCGATTGCAGTTGAAGAACAATCGGCCCGGTCAGTCTCATCATCAAATCATGCCAGGCAATTTGCTTGGTGCCATAATCGGCATTGACGACATTCTGCGAACCGGTGTAACCGATCTTCCCATCAATGACAGCAATTTTTCGATGGTTTCGCATATCGATACGAGCTGCATGCCGACGAAACAGATTTACGGGAAGCACCGCATGAATTTCAATCCCTGTGCGACGAAGAGTCTCTGCCTGTTTGCGTAAAAACGGGCGAGAGCCAACCGCATCAACAAGCACTCTGCATTCAACACCCCGCTGCTCAGCGGCAACTAAAGCATCACAAACACGCTGACCGGTTTCGTCATCTCGCCAGATATAAAACAGTAAATGCACATGTTGTTTCGCCTGGTTGATATCCTCAATCAACCGATCAATGGTCGTTTCCGTTTCTGCAATCAGTTCGTACTGATTCCCCCGCAATACGGGCATTTCACTCAACTCAACAGGTAGCGTGTGTCGGGAACGATTCCTTTCTCCCATAAAGGGATCGACACAGTACTCCTGCAGAAGCGGCCAGATATCGAGAGTTAAACTTCGTCGCAGTGATGCAAATTCTTCGATACGCTTTCGCGGAAATCGATTATTTCCCAACGCGATGTATAACCCCAAACCAATAAATGGCTGGAAAGAAACAACTGTCAGCCAGGCCAGTGCCGTCGGCGGGCGATGCCGCATCGCAATGATCGGTAACATCACCAGCCGAACCGTCCACTCCAAAAGCAGAAAAATAAACGACCAGGTAAACATGAAAATTACCAATCACGTGATTGAAGCGAGACCGTTTTAGTAAATTGTCTTAACTGGACAGCACCAGGTACAATTCATTTGTAGTAAGTAATCTTTTCGTTCCGACGTGAAGCAGGAGTTTCGGTCCCTGGCGTTCCCAAAGTGGACTCTGGGAACGAGGAAACCACATGGCGCACATCTCTAGTTGCTGCGCGACCCGGTTATTTCAAAACCCTGCCTCTATTGCACACTGTATTTAATTGATAAGAGCCTTACCTGCATTCTGAACTCTACCAGAAGCCTTGGAAAAAAGGAAATCCACGGTCCTAATTGCAGATCTTTAGCTACTTTTTCGAAAACCGGACTCTTTTTATTCGCCATAACCGGGAAAAGAGATCGTGAACTTGGTAATTTGATAATGGGTGTGAAACAGAAATAACAAATCAAAACCCTGTCGTGTCGGTCGGGTAAACAAATTGCGTGGATGCGGCACTGAAAGATAATCAAGGTAGAAGTCAGATGAAAAAATCAATCGGTCTCGGTTTATTATTTATCACATTAGTTTCCATTTCCGGATGTGAGCCGAATTCGGGGAAAACCCGCATCGCATTTATCACCAACGGGCCGGCCAGTTTCTGGGATGTTGCCGAGAAAGGAGTCCAGGCAGCCGGGAAAGATTTTGATATTGAAGTGAAAGTTTTCATGC
>WFOZ01000832.1 GCA_015487825.1 Planctomycetaceae bacterium | reverse complement strand
GCTAAGATGAATAATCTCAGATCGTAATTGACCAATTGAGGAGAAGGACTTAATCTTCCCCGACTATATTTTGAAATAATTGGGAAGGGAAGCTGATGAGATTGACGTTTCATGGTGCTGCGGAAGAGGTAACCGGTTCTCAACATTTGCTGGAAGTGAATGGGCGACGGCTTCTTTTCGACTGCGGACTTTTTCAGGGACGCCGGGCGGAGGCGCGAAGAAAGAACGAGCAGTTTGCGTTCAAACCGGAATCGATCGATGCGGTTCTGCTTTCGCATGCTCATATCGATCATTGCGGGAACTTGCCGAGGTTGTATCGAGAAGGCTTTCGCGGGGCTGTTTTCTGCACGGAAGCAACTGCTGATGTCGCGGAAATTATGCTCAACGATGCGGCGAAAATTCAAATGGAAGATGCCCGATACCTTCCCAGACATTTGAAAAAAGGGCATCCTTCGATTGAACCGCTTTACGATCAGAAAGATGTACATGGTTTGATGAAGCTGGTGCAACCGCTGGAATATCATCAGGAACATGAACTGGCAAAAGATGTCCGAGTTCGTTTTGAAGACGCAGGGCATATACTCGGTTCTGCAATTACAACGTTGGATGTCGAAGAAGAAGGTGTTTGGAGACGAGTCGTTTTTTCAGGCGATTTAGGCCGGCGCGGTCTGCCGCTGCTTCGGGATCCAACACCGATTGGACGATGCGATGTTTTAATTTGCGAATCGACCTACGGCAACCGCGTACATCCTCCGGTAACAGATATCAAAAGCGAGTTGCTTCGTATTCTGAAAGATGCGGTCACGGTTGGCGGGCGAGTGATTGTTCCCGCATTTTCATTAGGACGAACCCAGCAACTGGTTTATTTTTTGAATGAGTTATTCAATGAAGGATTGTTGCCACGTATTCCGGTCTTTGTTGACAGCCCGCTTTCTTCCCGGCTGACACGAGTTTATCGCAGGCATTTAGACATTATGGATTCAGATGTTCAAAAAATCCTGCAAAACGATCACGATCCTTTCGGTTTTCTCTGGCTGACTTACATCGGTTCGCCACAGGAAAGTAAAGAACTCAATTCCCGAAAAGGGGCAATGGTGATTATCTCTGCATCGGGGATGTGTGAAGGAGGGCGGATCGTGCATCATCTGGCTCATGCAATTGATGATGTTAAAAATACGATTGCCATTATTGGTTATCAGGCTGCTCACACACTCGGAAGAAGAATTGTGGAAAGGCAAAAATACGTCAAGATTTTTGATCGCGATTTTTCGTTGAAAGCGCATGTTGAAAAGCTGAATGGTCTTTCTGCTCATGCTGATGTTCACGACTTCAAATGGTGGTTTGAAAAAGCAGCTCAGCAGGGCGGAATTGGTCAGGCTTTTCTTGTGCATGGCGAAAAGGAATCCTCAACCGCGCTGGCAGAAGTCTTAAGGGAATACTGTGACGAAGAACCGATCATCCCTACTCGCGGAGATTCTTTTGTGGTTTGAAAAAATCGCTAAATCAGGCAGCATAATGCACGCAACTTGGAAGTCTACTCTATTCAGCAGAACAGACGTTAGAAAAAGTAAACAGGAGATTTGAATGCTACTAAAAATAGTTTCTACTCTGCTTGTCCGTATTAGCTCATGTCCGCGATTCATTTCGATCATGTACGTGACAAGTTGCCCACTTTTTCTCAAGTTCACACCCTCTGCAAATTCTGTTTACTTCAGATCACCAACTTTTTATCGTCCTGTTGAATGGATGATCGTAAAAACACCACTTCAATTATTGATATTGAATTGGTCAGAATTAATTGGTGTTTGTGAAAGAATAGAAATTCAGTCATTCTACTATGGGATAAGGATTGTTAATCCTTCGGAAGAAATACATTTCAATTTTAGCCCGGATGGAAACGGTCAACTCCCATGACAGATGCAATCAGATAATGGCTCCCATTTAAATAGACAGCAGCATGAGGAAAACTATGGCTGATTACGCCTTGATCTTTGTCAGGCACGTTTGCGAGGTTGGGCGTGTGGATGAGCCTGTTCGTAAGTGTCGCGAAGTCGAGCGGTGCTTACGTGAGTGTAAATTTGCGTGGTCGTTAAACTTTTATGACCGAGAAGTTCCTGCACGCTGCGTAAATCTGCCCCGCCATCGAGCAGGTGTGTTGCGAAAGAATGTCTTAATGTGTGCGGGCTGGTTTTGTCGGAAAGGCCCGTTTGTTTCAGATACTTTTCGAGCATCCGCCCAATACTGCGTGTTGTAATTCGCTGACCAAATCGATTGAGAAAAATCGCTTCCTGATCATCCTGCGAAGATTTATTGCTTAACGTGCGAACTTCGAGCCAGCGCTGTAACGCCTTTTCTGCAAAACTTCCTACCGGTGCGATTC
>WFOZ01000831.1 GCA_015487825.1 Planctomycetaceae bacterium | reverse complement strand
GTTGCGATGGTATTCGCTGTCGCACTTCTACTGGCGCTGGTCTCACATTTTCACTTGCCGGAACTTCTTTCGCAGCAACAGGAGATTACGATTGTGAAAAATCCGGGCAAACCAAACATGGAAATCATCCGTCGCAAAGGGAAAGAACTGGAACATTACAAAATGACCAAACAAACCCTTGGCGGCGAAGGAGAAAAACTCGGAACCGCATACCGCCTCAAAACAGGAGAAGTCGTCTACGTTCCAGAAGAATAAGGGAACCTTTGATAACTACAAAGCTGGCTACCCAAATTGCCGGCAAGTCATAAGTGCGATTGAGATTTTCCGCCCGATCCAATACAAGTAATGCTTTTACGGGAGTCTCTGTGATGTATAGACGTGATATTTCTTCTTTTGTTCTACTTGCGGTTCAGATATCATTTCTGACCGGCTGCGAAAACTCTCCTGCAAAAGAACCGGAAGCAGCCGGGGTAGCAACGGTCTCGGAGACGACTAAAGCTGAGCATACCGATGTGGATGGGGAAGACTGGCCTGTTTTTCTTGGTGACCGGAACTATAGTCTTTCTAAAGAAACGGGCCTGCTGAAATCCTGGCCGAAGCAGGGGCCGCGACTTGTCTGGGATCGTGAAATCGGGACCGGTTACAGTGCTCCTTCGGTGCGTGGGAACCGGCTCGTTATTCATCATCGCATTGATGATGTTGAGATCGTTGAGTGCCTGGACGCCGGGTCTGCCAGGGTATTGTGGAAGTATGAATCACCATCTTCTTTTTCCGATCCTTACGGCTATAACAATGGTCCGCGCTGTACGCCATTATTAACGAAAGATCGTTGTTACACCTTTGGAGCACAAGGGCGTTTACTTTGCCTGGAACTTGAAACCGGGGAAAAAATCTGGGAACGCGAAACGCAGAAAGAATTCAATATCCCGCGTGCTTTTTTTGGTGTCGGTGCAACGCCCATTCTTGAAGGAAATAGACTGATCGTGCTTGTGGGCGGACAACCGAATTCCGGCGTGGTTGCCTTCGATGCTAAAACAGGAAAGACATTGTGGGAAAGTGTTGGCAAGAAAACCTGGGAAGGTGTGGAAACCGGCTGGCCTGAACCGAAGAAGTATAAATGGTCCGGCGAAGAAATGCTTGTCAGTTATTCGTCCCCGGTTGCAGCGACAATTCATGGGAAGCGGCATATTTTATGCCTGGTGCGACAAGGGCTTGTTTCGATCGATCCAGAAACGGGTGAAGAAAATTTCAAATACTGGTTCCGTTCGCGTTTGCACGATTCTGTTAATGCAGCTCGTCCTGTTGTTATCGGTGATACAATTCTCATTTCTGCTGCCTATCGAACCGGGGCGGCATTGCTGAAGGTTTCACCTGATGGAAAAAACGTGCAGGAACTCTGGCGGGATAAACGCAACCTGATGACACACTGGTCTACGGCCACACCGCTTGCCGGGTATGTTTACGGATTCAGCGGCAGGCATGAAAACGAAGCCGCATTGAAATGTGTGAAAGTTGAAACAGGTGAAGTTGTCTGGCAGTCACCAGGCTGGGAAGGTTCGATTGATCACTTAACCCCCGTTTCAAAAAGTACGGTCAAAAACAGCAAGACCGGCAATGTGGAAGCCTGGCCTTATTACGGGCGGGGTTCTTCCATATACGCAGAGGGGAATTTGATTGTTCTGGGAGAACGTGGCACGCTGGCTTTGGTAAAAGCGAGCCCGGATTCTTTTCAGGAAATCAGTCGCTTCAAGCCCGTCCGCATGGAATACCCCTGCTGGGCCGCACCGGTTTTAAGCAGAGGGAAACTATTTTTACGCTGCGATAATGCGCTGGTCTGTTACGATATTAAAGCACCTTCCAGCAAGTGAGCTCTCTATTTTTTCGTTGTTGTGGTTCAAGTTTTTTAATTGCGTATGAATGTTTTTCGATTTTCCTCGTTCCCAAGGTCCACCTTGGGAACGAGTTGAACCTGGCGCTGTCCAGCTAATCTCATCAAAAGCACTTGGTAGCTGGATAAGCCGGATGTAAATTCTGATATAATCTCTTCTTCAAAATAATATGGCTGACATCAATCCGGGAAATAAATTACACTAACGGGCATACACATGCGTATCGCAAACTCGATACGTCACACTGCAAGCCATCATCAAGCAGTAAATATTTATGACAACAACATCTGAAACCGCAGAAAAGAATGAGCCTGCAGCCTCGCCTACAGCAGGAGTTCAGAAAAAAATGTCCGGTACACTGCAGCGAGACTACGTACAGGAAGCTCTCCAGAAACTGGTGGAAGGGCTGGCTCCTTATGCAGAGGGCAAGTTGCAGGCAGTCTTTCAGGATGACTGGAAGCGATCTGCCAAGTCGAGCTTTCGTAGACCGCGTGAAAAAACACCAGGCCAAAAAAAAGATGAATTCACCTGGGATGCTCATTCTACACTGACGGTGGTCTGGGATCAGTGGAATGCGGTTTTTCGGCAGCATCTGGGGCATTACGAGCGATCCCTGGTCAGCGAACTGAGAGAGTTTCGCAACCGCTGGGCACATCAGAGGCAACTTAATTTTGACGATACGTATCGGGTACTCGACAGCGTTGAACGGTTGCTTTCTGCTATCGGCTGCGATGTGTTGGCCAGCGAAATTTACGAAACCAAACAGGAACTGCTGGAACGTGAATTCTCAGATAAAATTAAAGAGGAACAGCGAACCCGACAGAACAAACAGAGCAAATGGTGGACGATCGGCATTTACACAACCTGTTGTGTTGCCATTGTCGCCCAGATGATTTTGTCCTGGCAATCGAGTGGATATCTTATTGCAGGGTTTGTCGTGCTGGTCTTCATCTATTTAATCTATCAGCGTCTGCAGGTCGATCCGGTTGTTTATGGTCCACACGAATGCCGAAAGTGCTTCCGCATTATCTACACTGCTGACTGCCCCTACTGTAAACGAAAACAAAAATAACCTGGCGAGCCGGCGATGGCCCTGGTTCGCACGACTTACCAGCGATCTTCGAATCTGCAACAACATGGATACTAATACAAAACCGAAAGCTGTCATTGTCGATTTTGAATCGATCCCCGGCGTTGCGTGCCCCTGCGGTTCGGCCCGTCGTGCATTTGCGGATATCTCAGATTTCCCGGCGACAATTCATCAGACAGAAATATCAACGGATGCGGTGACGCATTATCACCGGAGGCTGACCGAAACGTATTACATTCTCGAATGCGAACCGGATGCAAAAATGGAACTTGATGGCGAGCTGGTCCCGATCAAACAGGGAATGTGCATCCTGATCCCGCCCGGCGTCAGGCATCGGGCTATCGGCAAGATGAAAATTCTCAATATCGTTATTCCCAAATTCGATCCCGAAGATGAATATATTGATGAGGCTCAAGC
Organism: Planctomycetaceae bacterium; assembly: GCA_015487825.1. Classification (GTDB taxonomy): domain Bacteria; phylum Planctomycetota; class Planctomycetia; order Planctomycetales; family Planctomycetaceae; genus Rubinisphaera. Next base: position 7,461 of record WFOZ01000831.1, on the reverse strand, counting down.
AGCAGACTGATTTCTTCATGCCCTGAACAGAACATCTTTTCTGCTATTTATCTACGGGGGCTTTTCCGAGTTGAATATTGATCTGCATAGCCGGTGCCCGGTTACCTGATTCATCCATTAAGGCAGCCTTGGGAGCGGTGCCGAAACCGTAAATGAGGCGAGCAGGCAAGATGATATCCCGCTCAAAATTTAAAGTTAAAACCGTGTTCCCGGCTACAATGGCAGTACAAAGATTTGTCCCTTCTTCGTCGATCAGGGCAAAGTCAGAACTCAGTGCCTGTTGTATTTTTTTAACTTCTGCAAAGTGTGCAACAACGGTCCTTCGAATTTGCGGTTTGCCTTCAGGCTGCAAAAAAGCGGCATCAAGCAGTGGACCGGGCCAGTTGCCAATCGGGTTGTCGTACTTCGTTTGCAAAATAGCCCGTCCGATTTCCCGCCCCAGTTCCTGATAGCCTGCGTTATCCAGATGCACTCCATCTTTCATCGTTCGCCCCAAAGCAGGAACAAGGATGGCATTGGAATCCTGAACTGTAAATTGATGTTGTGCTTCGCGTAATGCCATGTAACCGCCTCTGCCCTTATACAGAGAGGGGCCTAGCTGAATAATGACGGCCAGCATTTGGGGATTGTTGGCTGCTTTTCGAACTCTCGCTACATGGGCGGTAAGCTCTTCAAGGTATTGTGCCGTGTTGAGATTACCACTGGTATCGTTTTCTCCCTGATACCACAAAAATAGATCTGCATTCTGCCCCGCTTTCTCGATCACCGGGAAGAGAGCCTTGTAGCCCGGTTGTTCCGGGTGCCAAAATGAAATCGGCTTGCCTCCGCTGGCAAAACCGCACATCTGAATTTTCGTGTCCTGTTCTTTCGCAACCTGAATTGCAGCAGCAACCCACGGACCGACTCCGGATGTTCCCATATACGGAAGCGGATCCTGAGCAACAATAAACTTTTTCTGACTTGGATTGTACATCGTAACCCGCTGATCCGGCTGCGGGCCGGGAAGCTTGGCGCGTCCGCAGGCATTCGATTGCCCGGAGAGAATCCACAATGCGTTTTTCTGTTTGTCTGCAATCGGTTCTGCTGCGATAAGCATGGTGCAGATGAAAGCATGAATAAATAGCATGGATAGAATTAAACCTGAACGCACTGTTTCTATTCCTTTTGCAAAATACTTTTTCAGAGTGAGCCCAATCTTGCGGCAATAGTTATGCAGTATCAGTCTGGACTTGGCGCGAAAAAAAACCTTTTCCATTATTTCTATCTGTGAAATAATGGAAAAGGAATCCAGGCTCCTTAAACAGGCATGTGTGAGGGCGTTTGAATACAACGCCCCGTCCAGGCCGCAAGTATTTTAATGAAACGCTCCCCCTGAGGATTACTCCTCTTTTTTCTTGACCTTCTTTTTCTTCCCGATCGTTGTTTTCACAATACGAACCTTGGGCAGGCCAATCGCTGTCATTTCGTCGTTCCAGCGATCTTCTTCTTTAAGTTGGTCAATACGTTCGTGTCTTTTCAGGACATTGCGGGCCCGAACAAGTCCGCTTTTTCCCTTCAAACTGCTGTCGAGTGACATGCTACTCTACCTCTTCAAAATTTATCACCAAAATTGTATTTATCGAGTGCTTGCGCGCACCTCATCCCTGCATCCAAGCAGAAGAAGGTAAACGCTTTGCTCTGTTTCGTCAAGCGCCAGACATCTCAATCGACGATTCCGCGCCGTTTCAACTCTGAAACAACGGTGCTGACGATACGAGTCACCTCCTGCGTGTTAATGTTCGCCTCACCAGAGCCTGCAGGACAACCGCCAACCGGTTCGTCCGTGAAGCCGTGCGAGGAAAGCATGCACTGCAATTCCTGACTTAGAGTATGCAGGTCGGTCTGCTGTTCATCGGAAAGCGGCTGGCGGCCCCGTCCCATGCTGAAACCACGTAGCTGCACAGATTCCCTGAAGCCTTCCGGAAACTCGGCAGAGTAAATCATTACATCAAACAGTTTTAGAAGATCGTACTGTAACTGCTTAGCCTGCGGTATGTTATGGCTGACAGTCAATTCATATAAACGTCTTGTCAATTCCGGGACAACACCGGAAGTTGCGTTTGTACCGCCATCACATCCAATAAGCAGCATCGGCATCAACGCGGCGTCCCAACCTGTCAGGAAACTGAATTCCGGTCGATTCGGCTTCACGGCCTGAATCATGCGGATCATATGGGGCAAATCGCCTGATGAATCCTTAATTGCAATGATTTTCTCACATTCTTCACTCAACCGCTGAACAGTCGGTACATCAATAGGGCTGGCAAACATGGGAATGTTGTACAGAGTAACATCGATCGGCGTGTTTTTTCCGATTTCCCGAAAGTAGGCATAAACTGAAGCCGGACTTAACTTGTAGTAGAACGGGGCGACAATCGCGACTGCTCTAACACCCAGGTCGTGGTAATATTCGCAGGCTTTGATCGTTTCCTTAACATTTGCCTCAGCTGCCCCTGCCAGAATCGGGACCCGCCCTGCAGTTTGTTCTGTAATAATTTTGGCGATCCGTTTTCGCTCTTCAATCGTAAAGCGTGTAAATTCACCAGTTGACCCGTTGGGATACAGCCCATGCACCCCTTTTTCGATCAACCAGTCGATATATCGACGCAGTTCCGCTTCGTTGATTTCTCCAGCTTCGGTCATAGGAACCAAATTCGGAGTAAAAATTCCCTGTAATCTTTCAGCCATGTTCTTTTCCGTTTGTTTTGCTTACTGTTATCGTCAAATCCTGCATCTACCGCTCACTTCCCAACTTATCGGTAAGGATAGCCCGAAGTCCAGCCTCTGTTCAGTCAAAAAGTGGTCTTCCCAGTCAGGAAATGGAAAAAACATTAACACAGCATCAAAATACTCATTACAGCTTCATTGGTTGTCTCCATGAACTCTGTCTGAAAACTCAGAGAACTGTTAGTGGCCCTCAATTGTTGGACAAATCTGAAGTTACTTTAAGCTTAAAATGATCTGTTCATTCCGGCAGCTGAGTCCTTTTGGTCCCAAGAAGAAGGTCTCTCACGTCTCCTCTTCAAGCGAGCCCTCAATATGGTTCACACAGCACTCGGTAACCCAAAGTTTGATGTGGTCTGGTGAGGCTATAATATTGAAAAAAGCCATGCACCAGAAGGTGCATGGCTTTGGTTGCCCGATGTCTATTCTGCTCTCAGAACAATTACTCAATATCTGTTGGATCAGGAACAAGTTGTTCTTCAACAGGTGCGGGCTGTGGATCCATTTTAGGCGATTCGATTGTCTGCTCGGCAACTCTGGTTGGTGCAACACCTTTGCGAGATCGGCTGTCTGCGATTCGTCGATCAAGGATGACACGAGCTGCTTCACGAATTTCAGTATCGCTCATTCGCTTCAAGTCGCTGAGTTGAATCAAAGGCTTCAGCACTTGCAGAGTCTGGTTAACAGTCGATTCCAGGAAAGTAATCTCCATCAGGTCACGTCGCATTCCTGCAAGTGTGCTGGCCTGTTTTTCAATTTGCTCATGGAACCCTTCCATCAGTTCGACAGTTTGGATGGCAGCTGTGATACGATCACTGCTCATGCTCAACTCGTCCTGAAACTGCATCATCTCTTTCAGATTGCTGGCAGCCTGCATGGCAACCTCCTGATCGTGACCTGCAAGTTTGTTTTCCAGATCAGTCATTTTCTGAACGGTTTGCTCTGCTGCGGGCATTGCTTCGGCCTGGTGCATCAGACTGTTCTGCAGAGATGCAATCTGCTTGACAATACTCTTTGAATGGCTCAGCGGCTCTTCTCTCTGCATTAAAGAAGCAGAGAGTTCATCAACAGAATCGATAACCGCATCGGCTGATGCAACGATTTCTTTCTGGTTGACCATTCGAGTTGTCAGCTTTTCCATTTCATCCATCGTTTTTGCAGCAGCAACAATTTCGCTCTGCCTGGACATTGCCGAGGAACCAAGCTTAACAACATTTTCCTGCAGCATTGCCATTGATGCAAGTGCCTTACGGGACTGATCTATACTGCTCTGATTTTTGATCAGAGTAGCCTGCATCGATTCCATCTCCTGAAGTGTGTTCATCGCAGTCTGATGTTCGGTTGCCAGTGCGATTACTTCATTTTTCATCTGCCTGATGGCAACAAGAGATTGCTCTGCTTCTGCCAATTGACGTTGCTGCTGACGCAACCCGGTCAACAAATCGTTTGTTTTCCAGAGATCGTCACGAGTTCCAACAAGTTGATGCATCTCTGTCTGCATCAACGATAAATTCGATTCCACCATTTGCATCCGAAGCGACATCGGACGTGTTATCGTGAAGTACATGCCCATAAACCCAATCGCCAACCCTGCAGAAAGCATCGCAATCATCGCAGAGCGATTGCTCGATTCGGGTTTTGCTTTGGGAGAAATGTGAGCTGAATGTGTAAACTGCATACCTGATGTTGCCACTGTTTTATCCTCCAACCGTAAGGAGTTGTACTATTGGTCGACACTCCGCAGAAAAAAGGCTCGACTTCAGCCACGAAGTCATTTTTCAACAGATTGCCAGGTGAGATTGTCTGTAACGCATAAAAAGAGATAACCGGAGTATTTTCACCATGCTGTGCATGCCCTATATACTCCCTCTATGTCCTGATATCGCCCATATTCACACCGTAATCCTCTCTGCTTACCTGACTTTTCATATTTTTCATGCAAATTCCTCACATTATCGAAAATCTGGATTGTGATTGCGGTTGCAGCTGGAGCGTTTCTACCGGTTATGCGAGCGTGGTATGAAAACAGGGCCAAGGAATAACTCAGGCAATCTGTACCATGAAACCGATTTCCAGTAAGATGCGAAGTGATATCCCCCGAAAAAGTGGTGAAATTGGTGCGACTTGGGGAATTCCGGGAAAAAGCGGGTAGGATGTCTTGAAAAACCCCTCCCGATTCCGTTAGCTGGGGCATTCGCAGCTTTGCTTGCTGTTTTATTGGAATTTTACACACCTACAGACAATAGTCTACGAACGAGACGATGACAGAACGAATCGCGATTACTGGTTTAGGAATGATAACCGCCTGCGGCATCGGCACAGATGCGTTCCTGGAAAATATTTTGCAGGGCCGTTCCGGGATCGGGCCGATCGATCTTTTCCCGGGAGAAGTTCCTCCCGGTCATATCGGGGGACAATGTAGAGACTTCAATGATTCCACTATAAAAAAACAGTACCTCAAGCCACAGCGAAAAAGCATCAAGGTGATGTGCAGAGATATTCAACTTGGTGTTGCCTCTGCAAATATTGCGATGGTGCATTCCGGACTGGAACTGAACGAAGAGGAACGCTCTCGGTTGGGAGTTGAATTCGGTGCTGATTTAATGCTCAGCCCTCCCGATGTGCTTGCCAAAGCAACTTTTGAATCGCGAAATGAACAGGGAATGCCCACCGATACCATTTGGGGCGACAAAGGTATTGCCCAGATGGAGCCGCTGTGGTTGTTGAAATATCTGCCCAATATGCCCTCATGCCATATCAGTATTCATGCTGATGCACGCGGCCCAAGTAATTCTCTCACTCTGGAAGAGACCACGGGAAATATGGCGTTGGGTGAATCGCTTCGTATTATTCGTCGAGGGAAAGCTGATGCAATGATTGCAGGAACAACCGGCACGCGATTGCATGTTGTTAAATCAATCAATTACATGGCGATGCATGAACTGGCAGAGCCGGGTGATATTCCCGCTCAGGAAGTTCTCAAACCATTCGACAAACAGAGCCGCGGCGAAGTCGTTGGTGAAGGTGCCTGTGCAATTATTCTTGAACGGGAAAAACTGGCCCGAAAACGGGATGCTGAGATTTACGGTTGGATTCTGAGTGTGGGCAGTTCCTGTGTACGAACACCACGCGAAGGTGGCAATCCCCGTCAGGCGCTTGTAAATGCGATGAACATGGCATTGAAAAGTGCCCGGATTAACCCGGATCAAATCGGGCATATCAACGCACATGGTTGCGGAGCAAAAGAACTGGATGCTGCAGAATCCGCTGCTATTCATGAAGTTTTTGGTTCTTCTGCAGCTACCGTTCCCGTCACCGCAATCAAACCGTACGTAGGAAACTGTGGTGCAGGGACAGGCACAATCGAGTTGGCCGCATCGTTATTGACAATGAAGCAGGGACTGATCCCTCATACGCTCAACTTCGAAACACCAGACCCGCGGTGTGAATTAAATATCGTGCACAAAGAGCCTCTCAAGACTGCTTGCAAACATTTTTTGAAACTGAGTGTTTCCCGCAGCGGTCGCGCAAGTGCCACGGTTGTTGAATCTGTTTAAGCAGCCCGCGTTGAAAAACCGAGTGCATTACAATCTTGGTTTAGGCGGTTTGATCGGTGCCCGTGAAGGGATGCCCCCTTTCGCGTTGATTTTGCGAGAGTAAACTTTATCTCCACATGTTACATAAAGGATGTCGAGATTCGGGCCACCGAAAACCACGTTCGATAACCAGGCATCCTGAGGTTTTGAAAAGATAAAGTGGCAACGTCCAGGCTGGTCGAAAACCTGTAGTCCAAGTTGCGTTGTCAGATAAGTACGCCCTTCGGTATCGACTGTTGCCCCATCAGCATTGGAGGCGCGTTGTTCATCAGAAACATGGACGTGGCCATAAGCCTGTTTATAAGCCAGATCGCCATTTTTTTGTATTTGGTAAGAATATGTAAACCGCCCCCGTGTATCGGAAACCAGCAGTAGAGTCTGGTCGAGAGAAGTGATAATTCCATTGGGAAACTCAATTCCTTCATCAACAAGCTTTCTTTCTCCTGCTATCGTGAACTGAAACACTTTGTGGTTAGTGGGATCAGTGTAATAGCCGGTGCCGTTGTGCAAAAGAACCAAATCATTTGAGGGAGCGTTGGAGAGGACTGTTTCTTCGTTGCCTGCTTCATCGTAACGAACGATTCTTTTTTTACCGTTCTGGCAAGCATAAAGTTTTCCATCAGGGCCAAACATCAACCCATTCACGCCGGGACTGTCTTCAACAAAAACAGATACATTACCATTCAAATCCACTTTATGAATTTTCCCATTGGGAATATCTGAAAAGAAAAGCTCGCCTTTGGAATTGACAGCCGGACCTTCAGTGAATTTATGCCCCTGGCTGACCAGCTTCCAGCCTTCTCCCGGGATTATTAAACTGGTGCGACGTTGAGGCGGTGTGCCGGGCTCGATCGGTTTGGGATAATCTCGCCATAACCATTTGAGGGCATCGGGCATGATCGCTGTTGAATGCTTTGAATTGTGTCCTCCTTTACCCCAGACGTGATGCACGTCGTAGCCCGAGAATTCAAGAGCGGATAGCATCGACAGATTCGCATTCCACCAACTGCCGCCGAATATATTCAGGTCGTTGCTGCCGTCCTGCAGAAAGATACGAAGCGGTTTGTTCTCGGTTTTTCGGATCAACGTCGGGTATTCGTTC
>WFOZ01000830.1 GCA_015487825.1 Planctomycetaceae bacterium | reverse complement strand
GAATCGCAGGCGGGCGATGTTTTTTTGCTCGGCAGCACATCGTGGCGACTCAAACATGTGCGTGGTAACGATGTTGCCGTGGTTGATGCACAAGGGGCGCCTCCTTCGGTGCCGTTCTGGCGAGGAGAATCGCCCGGGCGTACGCTTGAACTTTCCGAAGAAGTTTCCCGGTTACGTGAAGAGTTGGAACAGAAATTAATTGATGAAGTACCGCGCCCGAAAATTGTGAAATGGCTCGTCAAGGAAACAGCCTGTTCGTTGGATGCTGCCAAACAGACGGTTGAATATGTCGCTGCTCAAAAAGCAGCGCTCGGGTTGGTGCCGAATCAGAAGCGAATTGTTTTTGAACGTTTTTTCGATGAGACCGGTGGAATGCAACTGGTGGTGCATGCTCCGTTTGGCAGTCGCGTGACCAGGGCCTGGGGGTTTGCGATGCGGAAACGCTTCTGTCGTTCGTTCGATTTCGAGCTACAGGCGACAGCAGACGATGACGGGTTCATTCTAACTCTCGGGCCTCAACATAGTTTCCCGATTGAATCTCTATTTCCGATGCTGACTGCACAGAACGCCTACAAGTTACTGGAGCAGGCTCTCATTTATGTTCCGACATTTCAATTGCGATTTCGATGGACTGTCACGACAGCCTTATTGGTCGAACGAAGAAGAGCGGGCAAAAAAGTGCCACCTTCTTTACAGCGTTTTCTTTCTGACGATTTAATGACGGCTGTTTTTCCCAAGTTAACCGGCTGCCAGGAAGAGCACACCGGCGACCATGAAATTCCCGATCATCCGCTTATCAAACAGACGATGGATGACTGTTTTAACGAAGCTCTTAACTTCGATGAATTGGTTCAGATATTGAAAAAGGTGGAGCAGGGCGAAATTACTTTCGTGGCGAAGGAAACTCGTGAACCTTCGCCATTTTGCTATGAATTACTTAATGCGAACCCGTATGCGTTTCTCGATGGTGGAGAAGCGATTGACCGCCGTACACGCGCAGTTAGCACACGGCGTTCTGTCACCGTGGAATCGGTTGACGATCTAGGGCGACTTGATCCACTGGCGATTGAGCGAGTTATCGAGCAAGCGGCTCCGCTGGTTCGCGATGCGGATGAATTACACGATTATCTTTTGACCCGAATCGTCCTTCCTGTTCCGGAAAATGAGAACTGGAATGAACCGTTCGCCCAACTGGTACAGGAAAAACGAGCTTCATCAGTAAAAACGTCAGATGGTTTTTTATTCTGGGTTTGCGCAGAAAAACTCCCGGTTGTATTGGCACTTTGGCCAGATATTGAACTTTTCCCCGAGATCAAACCGCCCGAATCTCTCAGGAAACAGTGGGAAACAACCGATGCCCGGATTGAAATTCTGCGAGGCTGGATGGAATTTATTGGGCCGATAACTTCCGATAAAATTGCCGGTCAACTTGGGTGGACGACATCGCAAATTGAAGCGACCTTTGAAGCATTGGAAGGCGAAGGAATTGTACTGCGTGGCCAATTTCGCAATTCGCAACCCAAAAATGATGCAGAGCAGAAATCCGTTGAATGGTGCCACCGTCGCTTGTTGGCAAGAATTCATCGCTTGACAATTGAAGGGCTTCGCAAACAGATTGAGCCGGTGGATGTCGCGACCTTCATGCGGTTTCTGTTTGAGTATCATGGACTACATCCGGGGTATCGGCGGGAAGGTCCGCAGGGGCTGCTGGAAACGATTTCACAATTACAGGGTTTCGATTTACCTGCTGTTTGCTGGGAACGGGATATTTTTGCGTATCGTATCAAACAATACTCGCCAGGTTTATTGGATGAACTTTGCCTGAATGGTGATGTTGTCTGGGGTCGATTGCATCCACAACCCAAAGTGGAGGGCAAAGGACGTGCGATGAAGGCGATTTCCAGGAATTCGCTGATCGGGTTGTTTTGCAGAGAAGATGCGTGTTGGCTGATTCCGATAGGGGCAGTGCTCGATGCTTCACAACTTGGTGGAGCTGCTGCGGACGTGTTGGATATTCTCACACAGCAAGGAGCAATGTTTGCGACCGATTTGCAACAGGCTAGCGGTTTGCTTCCGACACAATTTCCGGACGCCCTTGGCGAATTAATCGCTCGCGGCTGGATTACTTCCGATGGTTTTGCGGGATTACGTAAACTGATGCAGCCGAGCGGTCCTTCCACTGCCGGGTATCGGGGAATCGGGCGTGGAGTGCGACAAAAGAAAATTTCTGGACAAGCCGGGCGTTGGTCAATCTGGAGAAGATCAACCAGTAAGAATGAGCGTGAAGACCAGGGACTGACAGGACAAAATTGTGTCGAACGATGGGCGTGGCAACTGCTGAACCGTTGGGGCGTTGTCTTTCGCGATTTAATTGATCGGGAACAGGGAGCACCGCGCTGGTACGAGCTGGCCCGTTTTTATCGCAGGCTGGAAGCCCGAGGCGAAATTCGAGGCGGACGGTTTATTAAGGGAGTGGCTGGCGAACAGTTTGCGGTATCTGATGTAATTGCCCGACTACGCAAACTTCGCAGCAGGCCGGCCTGTATAGAACCGGGGAAAATTGAATTACTCGTTTTGCGGGCAGCTGACCCGCTGAACATGGTTGGCATTCTGGATGACTTGCCCCGCGTTCCCGCTACTGCGAATAACCGTGTCATTTATTGGAATGGCGAAGTAGTCGCAGCGATTCAGAAAAAAGAATTTCTGCTCCTCAAAACACTTACCACAGAAGAGTGCCTGATCCTTGCTCGCAAACTGAAAATGTCTCCAGAGGAAATTTCAATCGCTCGTAAAGCACGCCTCGCCAATAAACAGCAGGGGCATTTATTGCCTGAAAATAAAGCGGTTGCGGAGATCAAATAACTGCTATTCTTTTGGAGGCAACAAAGCACCGACTTTGGCAAGGTGTCTTTCCCACGAAGTAGCTCCCTGTTCGCGAGTTTTCAATGAGGCCAGAGGGCGGTACCCGAGTTTTTTTCCGGTCAGTTGTGAAATCCAGTAGATTGAAAGTTCTCGCACTGCAGCATGATCATGCCTGAGCCAGGCAACAAGCTGCCGGGATAATTCGGAATCCCGAGCATCTTTTTCATCGTATCCCCAGAGCAGATTGTACACGACAAACGCTGTCGATTCATTAACAGTCTGGTTGAGCAGAGTCCGCAGGATTTCCCGATTTTTTGGTGACTGTGGTAGCCAGGTTCTCAAACCGGTAATTGCGGCTGTGCGAGATTCTTCGTGGGAAGAATGAACCAGGATACTGACCAGAGATTCATAGCGACCACCCAAAGCCAGAGCTTGAGCAGCCAGTTCTGCAATATGAGGGTTGGGGTCACTGGCAACTCCTTCCAGATCGAGCCAGAGATTGACAGAGCCTGCAATCTTTTTGATAAATTCTTTTTGATCACGTCCTCTGGGGGAAGAAAGTATCACAGCAGATTGACTTGCCCATTCAGGAAGTGGAAGTGAAGATTCAGTCACTTTTTGCGCTTGATTAGCCTGCTCAGCTGAAGCAAGTGGAAGTAATTGCTTTGCCTGTTTTATTTCTTCCCATTTGCCGTCGGGTGCCATCAGTCGAACCGCTGGCCCCATCACCCAGGCCGATGCCACGACTAAGCCTTGTGTTGGTAACTGTTCATAATGAGTCGATTTTTGTGGGGTCACTTCGATAACGATACTTCCCGGTTCTTTGGGAAGTTCAAAATACCAGGGGATTTCCTGAATAACGAGTCGGATTTTCTTGGGGGCATTGTCGGCGGCATCGGGTTGGAATGAAAAGATGAGACGCCCCTGTTTGACGCTGAAGCCAAAACAGGAATGCTCATCGGCTCCCAGGATTTCCACGGCACTGTTTTCAAAGATTCGGAGATTCCCTTTTCCTGAATCAACTGAAAACTCTGCTTCTGTATTACGCAGAGTAAAAAGACGATCACCCGGTTCAATTTCTGTCATCTCCATGATGATGACAGAATTCGTCTGACCAACAGCCTGCCTGATTAATTGCTGGTTTTCTGAGGTGTAGACTATCGAAGGTGTGAAGCAGATCGGTTCTTTCGGTTGTGCAGCAACAGGTTTCACGTTTTCAATCTTTGGCGGATTTTCCTCTGGCTTTACATTTTTGTTGATCATCGCTACCTGCTCTGCCGGTTTTTCTTCTGAAGGCTTAATAACCGGTGGTTGAAATCCTTTCGGTTCATCCAGAGAAATTTTTGGTAACGCGGGGGGGGCGGGATCAATTGAAGACTTTATCGAATTCTCTGTTTCAGTCGATGCAACGAGTCTGTTTTGTTTCGCTGGATTTTTGGGAGTCTTCGAATCGCCTGCTTCAGTAGAAGCATTTTGTTTTGTCTCTACAGTTGCTGAAGGTTTTAACTCTTCTTTATTGGTTTCAGTGGAAGCCTGCTGATTTTGTTCGTTTACTGCAACCTGCTTGTTTACAAGCTGGGGAGTATTTTGCGCATTGCCGAACTGAAAAGAGTCATCGGTAGCGATGCTGTAAATCCAGGCGGCAAAAAGTAAACCGATCGCAACGATTCCTCCTTTGTTTTTCCAGTTGGAATTCCGTTTCGGAATTTCAAAAGTTGCAGGTACTTGAGATTCAGCAGCCATTTCATTTTCAGAGAGCTCGCTCACAGGTATATCGACTGCAGAAAGAGGAATCGGATTGGAACCGAATGGTTTCCCGTTTTCGGGGACATGCTCGCTTACTGAATTCGCTATTTCTTCAAGTCGTTGCCTCGTAGAGCTCGGAACATCCCCTTTTCCACCAAGGACAAGTGTCAGAATTTCGTGGCTGCCGGCAACTTCAGCCAGTCGCTCGTCTGAATCAAGGCAGTTCTGTTCAAACTTGCGAATTTGCTCAGGAGACATCAGGTTATCCAGATATTCGGCAACATCGTTGGCGTCTTTCCCCTCGGCTTCTTCAAGAAGTTCTGGTGTGGAAAGTCGACGCTTGCGTACCACTTCGCTAATTCGATGAACCAGTTCCTCTGCAGCCGGATCTTCCTTCAATAACTTGCTCACTTCAGCCG
>WFOZ01000829.1 GCA_015487825.1 Planctomycetaceae bacterium | reverse complement strand
GTATAGCCACAAAAACGGTTTCTATCGTAATGGCAACCGATTTGATGGAACACAGGTGACATTTCCGAAGTTGTTAAAAAAAACGGGATACCAGACGGCGATCATTGGGAAGTGGCACCTTGGCGAACATATGGAGCCAACCGGCTTCAGTTATTCTGAAGTGCTTGTCGGACAGGGGCCATATTATAATCCTTTAATGTTGCGCGATGAGCATGGCGATGGAAACCGCACCAAAAAAAGATACACCGGTTACACGACGGACATCATTACAAACCTGGCGTTGGAATGGCTCAAAAATGATCGCGATCAATCCAAACCGTTCATGTTGATGTTTCAACATAAAGCTCCTCATCGGGAATGGGCACCAGGCCCCAATCATCTGCATTTGTACGATGACGTCACCATTCCGGAACCGGCCAATTTATTTGATGACTATTCCGGTCGTGGAACTGCTGCTCATACGCAGGATATGACGATTGCCAAAACGATGACGCCTCGCGATTTGAAATTGACGCCGCCTCGTTATTTGAATGCAGAACAACTCAAAGTTTGGAAGGCGGCTTACGACCCCAAAAACAAAGCTTTCCACGAAGCGAATCTGCAAGGGAAAGATCTGGTTCGCTGGAAATATCAGCGCTACATCAAAGATTATCTGCGGTGTATCGCCTCGGTTGATGATAATGTCGGACGCGTTCTTGATTATCTCGATGAAAGCGGTTTGGCGAAAAATACGATTGTCGTTTATTCGTCGGATCAAGGTTTCTATCTGGGAGAACATGGCTGGTTTGATAAACGATTTATGTATGAGGAATCGTACCGTCAGCCTCTGCTCGTACGCTGGCCGGGCGTCGTCAAACCGGGGCAGGTCACTAAACAAATTGCATCCAATGTTGATTTTGCGGAAACATTTCTTGATATTGCAGGAGTTCCTATTCCACCTCAAATGCAAGGCAGAAGCATTGTCCCGATCCTCAAAGGGAACGTTCCGAAAGATTGGAGAAAGTCGCATTATTACCAGTATTACGAATTCGAACCAGACAGGCGTACCTCTCATATGGTCCGCAGACATCGCGGTGTTCGGACTGATCGTTATAAGCTGATCCATTTTTATAATCTTGGGGAATGGGAACTTTACGATCTGGAAAAAGACCCGCATGAAATGCAATCTGTTTATGGGCAAACTGAGTATGCAAAAATCCAGGCGGAACTGCATGCAGAGCTTGATCGGTTGGCCAAAGAGTTAGAGGTGCCAGACGATACGGGATCGGTGCCGAAGAATCCGGTATATCCGAAACAGCAGCCTCGAAAGAAAAAGACAAAAAAGAAACCTATCAATAAATAGAGCTCGTAGCAGGTGGGGGCTGTTATTTCTGAGCGAAATATTAGTTTGAGGTTCAATAATAAATCGATAGACCGCAATAGCATTCCCTGCGGCGATAACTCTCGGGAGAAAATGGTTGGCGATACTCTGGTTTGTACTCGGCTGTTTATTGCCGGCTTTTATTGTTTCTTTGCTTGTCACCCGGTTGATGATCGCCATCGCGCCGTATTGTGGTCTGGTCGATATCCCGGCTGAGCGAAAAGTTCACGAGCATCCAACGCCGCTTGGCGGGGGAGTCGGGATTGTTTTGGGGGTTATTATACCGCTGGCTTTGGCACACGGCTTTGTCTGGCTGATGGTAAATCGTTTTATACCATCCGATTGGCTCCCTGCTACATTGAGTGAGCATTTGGATGGTGTGCTGTATCGTGCACCGCAAATGTGGGGCGTACTAATTGCCGGCCTGATACTGGCGGTTACCGGGCTGGTGGATGATGCCAGGCCGGTCTCCTGGAAACTGCGACTGACAATTCAATTTTGCGTTGCGATGGGAGTTGTTGCAGCTGATGTCCGCGCGTCGCTGTTTATCGGTTCTGCTCCCATCGGCTGGATTTTCACTGTTTTCTGGTTGGTGCTGTTAATCAATTCGCTGAACTTTCTGGATAATATGGATGGTTTAACAGCGGGCATCAGCCTGATTGCCTCACTGCTTTTTGCCTCGATCATGTTGACACAAACATCGCAGCCACGCTGGCTTGTAGCAGGGATATTACTGGTGATGGTCGGGGCGTGTGCCGGTTTTTTGCGATGGAACTGGTCGCCTGCCAAAATTTTCATGGGAGATGCAGGAAGCACGTTTTTGGGATTCATGCTCGGCTGCATGACGATTCTGGGAACATTTTATGATGAAAGCATGTCGGATACGCACGTGATGCTGGCTCCACTTTGTATTCTGGCGGTCCCTCTTTACGATTTCTCTTCGGTGATGTTTATTCGCTTGAAAAAAGGACTCAGCCCGTTTCATCCCGATAAGAATCACTTTTCCCATCGTCTGACAGAGTTGGGGCTTTCTCGCCGAAATGCTGTTTTAACAATTTACCTCTGCACGTTAACAACCGGTCTGGCTGGCCTGCTGTTATATCGGATTCCCGATTGGACTTCCGCATGGACGATTATTGCGATGACGCTTTGCGTCCTGTGCATTATTGCCATTCTCGAAACAGCAGGGCGAGGGAAAAATGGCGAGGAGTAAGCGGCATTCACAAAATCGAAACCGTACCAAAAAAACCGGCAGCCGGAAAACAGCTGCCCCTCTCAATGAACCAGTCGCTTCATCAATAAGTTCCGGTGACGAAAATAATTCCCTCCTGCAAATACTACTGACCATATGCAGCGGGCTGTTGCTGGGGAGAATGTTAATTCCAGCCGAGTCTTCCCATCAGGGGGACACGATTCTGTTTGTATTCTTCTGGCTTTTGCTATCCAGTGTGACTTGCTGGATTGGAATGCGCAATCGAATTAATGCAGTAATTTCAATTGACCTTATCGATATTTCTCTTTTTCTACTGGCCTTTGTTGGTCCGCTACTTTCCTGGACTGCATTGTATGCACGTGGAGGAAATCTACGCACAGGACTCTACAGTTTGTGGGAATGGATCGGGACATTCTTTACGGTTTTTATCATTAGAAAACTGCTGCAGAAAAGACCTTCAATGCTGCCCGCATTACTGCTTTTGGGAATCGTTATTCCAATCAGTGGTCTCGGAATTTATCAACATTATGTTTCGTATCCCCAGAAACGCGAACTTGTAAATCCGATTGCCG
>WFOZ01000828.1 GCA_015487825.1 Planctomycetaceae bacterium | reverse complement strand
TCCATGAACAGCAGATCGACAATGACCGGATTTTATGTGTTTAATAATGCCGGGATCGGTCTGCGATGTTTTGCCTTCGGCATATTTCTTGGTGTTGGCAGCCTGGTGGTGCTCGCTTTCAATGCAATCTTTCTGGGAAGCATCTTCGGGCATATGGTTCTCTCGCCTCATTCAGATAATTTCATTAACTTTGTCACTGCCCATGGTCCGTTTGAGTTAACAGCCGTAGCACTTTCTGCAGCTGCGGGGTTGAAACTGGGGTGGTCGATTATCGATACCAAAGGCTGGAGCCGAGGAGATTCGCTTCGCCGTACCGCATCTCAGGCGATTGAAATTGCTCTAGTGGCTACGATTCTGTTTTTTCTGGCCGCGATTATCGAAGGTAATATTTCTCCGTTACAAATTCCCTATTCCCTGAAGTTGTCAGTGGCCTTTGCTTCCTGCCTGATTATGGGCATCTGGCTTCTCCTGCCGGGACTTCTGGGGAGTTTAACACCGTTCAGAAAAAAGCCTCTTCGCCAGACCGTTCCACCGAAGGGGTTTACCCGGGGGAGTGTTGAGCGATGAAGTTGAATCAGACACTGATTGCGATCAGGCCAAGAACAATTTTCGAGCGACTCGATTTGGCATTCCTGCTTTGTGGTCGATACCCGTTAGGGATTTTCCTCTCTCTAATGGTCGGCATACTTCCTTTCCTGATGCTGAATCAATGGTTTCTTGCCGATGAGAACGAAAATTATTTTGCCCTGTTTATCCTGTTAATTCTTCCGCTTGAACTCCCGTTTTCCACGATTCCACTAACTCTTTATCTGGGGCAGATGACATTTTCCCGTTCTTTTTCCATTAAAGAAGCCATCGTTACAACCTTCAGACAGTTGCCCGCGTTGTTGATTTATCAGGTGATTTTACGAGGAGTTTTATGTGTTCTTGTTATTTTAATGCCTATCGTTGCGATGGGGATGTATCACATGAACGAGATTATTTTGCTGGAGCGGTCTTCAATTAATATTGCCTGGAAACGTCGCCGCGTTTTACACGATTCGCATTTCAGCGATATTCTCGTCTCCCGGTTTGTCGAATTTATTTTTTTCTTCATTGGCTTCATGATGCTTACATCGCTGATCAAAATGATCTCCAGCTTGTGGAATGACCAGACTAAACTTGATCAGTTGCTTCTTTTCACCGATTCAGAAATGTACTTCCAGGAGATGATCTTTGGTTGGCAAGGTTCCCTTGCTTTTTTCCTGACGATTGGATTTTTAAGAATTTATCGCTTCGTTACCTATCTCGACAGTCGGATAAGGTATGAAGGCTGGGATGTCGAACTGAAATTACGTTCGCTTGCACAATCCTATTCAGCAGTGGAGGCAACATGAACGCAACGTTTTTGCTTGCCGCGATCCGTTTGCTGAGCCTGTTTTGCCTGGTTGCATTCTCGAATATTTCGATGACCGTGACCGTCAATGCGGGCGAAGCCGATCTCAATAGCGAGATCGGCAGCAGCCTCAAAAAGCGAAAGTATCCCTGGTACAATTCGAGTACGGGGGAATTCAAACCAGTCAGCAATATTCCTGAAAAACAAAAACCGAAACCGCAAACTAACTCAACTCTGGATTTTAGTTTAATTGATGTCGTCATGCGGGTTTTGTTCTGGATACTGGTAGCAGTGATCGCAGTCTGGTTGACGGTCCTGTTAGTGCGTGCGATTGTGGATATTCCGGAAAAAGAAACAGACCACCTCAGCGATATGCCTGCATTTTCTCAGGAACGTCTCGATCTGCTGCCGGAAATGACTCGAGGTGTGACCGATTTCCTGAGTGAAGCTCAAAAGCAGGCGAAGTTGGGAGATTTCAGCCGAGCGATGGTTTTTTACTATTCCTGGCAACTTCTGATGTTGGGGGACCAGGAGGTGATTGAGCTTGAAAGTGGAAAAACGAATCGGCAATATCTTCGCGAGGCAGCCCGGAACCGCCCCGATCTGCGTGAACTATTCACTCATTCAATACGGATGTTCGAAGATGCAATTTACGGCGGTATCACCCTGTTAGCAGCCGATTTTCAGGGAGTATGGAATCAGCGGGAGATGCTTCGAAATCGTTCTTCGGCAGGGAGGAGAGCATGAGATATCTCATTCTTATCCTGCTGCTTGCATGTATCGGCTGTAACCGGCTCGATACCGATTACGCTGCCTATCGGGGAAAAAGCATTAACGGCGTTCAGGTTTTTATCGATCTGATACGAAGCGAAGGTCATCAGGTTGATCCCTGGCCAGCTCTGGGCGAACACCTTTATAACGATTACGAAATTGTGATCATCTTTCACGACGACTTTTCCGCTCCTTCTCCGGAAGCCACCGAG
The DNA here is from genome assembly GCA_015487825.1 of Planctomycetaceae bacterium. Taxonomy (GTDB): domain Bacteria; phylum Planctomycetota; class Planctomycetia; order Planctomycetales; family Planctomycetaceae; genus Rubinisphaera. The sequence goes on along the minus strand of WFOZ01000828.1, from coordinate 174 downwards.
TATTTTGAAGAATTAATAGACTGGTCGGATACTACAACTTTTCTTTTTGTCGGACGCGATTTCGATATCACCTCTCACTACTGGAGAACAGTTTCTTCTCAGCTGGCTCAGAAGAATGATTCCAAACAGGCCGAAAGGACGAGCCAGTTGGCAAGCGAGGCTGTTAATATATTG
>WFOZ01000827.1 GCA_015487825.1 Planctomycetaceae bacterium | reverse complement strand
TCAATTTCGAGAAGATCAGCCAGATCTGAAAACATTCCTGCAATAGATGCGTTTGTCATAATAGGCGTTAGGGATTAGGTATTAGGCGTTAGGCGTTAGGAAAAATCATGGGTAAGCTGATCGTGTAGCGGAACTCGAACAATTACTGTTGTAGCTCCAATGTCTTATTTATATTTAGTTTTCATCTCTGGATGGCGCAGACACAAGAGGCTGGGAATGTGATCTGATAAATTCAATTTACTGCCACACTTCACAGAATGTGGGTCGGTATTAGCTGCCAGATTTAAGGTGACCGATGCCGCAGGCTGAGCGTGCGCGGTCGAGAACTTCTTTCCCTTTTTCACGTGCAGCCAGGGCTCCCTGTTTCAGAACGTCTCGCACATAATCCGGATCGGCTTCCAATTGCACACGACGTTGTCTTGCTTCGCTGAAGTATTCCATCGCCGCCTCGAAAACCTGCTTTTTGGCATCGCCGTATCCCATTCCGCCTGCACGGTATTTTTCGGCAAGTTCTTTCTGTTGATCTTCGTTTGTGAACAGTCGATACAATGCGAAAACCGGGCAGGTTTCCGGGTCTTTAGAATCTTCAACCGATTTAGAATCTGTTTTGATGGAGTTGATCTTCTTTTTGAGTTTCTTTTCCGGCAGGAAAATATCAATCGTGTTGTTGTAGCTTTTGGACATTTTCTCGCCATCGGTGCCGGGAACTTTGGCGGAATCGTCCAATACTCGAGGTTTGGGGAATACAAAAACTTCTGTTTTGTAAAGATGATTAAACCGCTGGGCCAGATCACGGGTTACTTCGATGTGCTGGACCTGATCGGTACCGACCGGAACCAGATCGCTGTCGTACAAAAGAATATCCGCAGCCATTAATACCGGATAAGTAAACAGCCCCGCATCTGCTGAAATTCCCTTTGCTTTTTTATCTTTATAGGCATGGCATTTTTCGAGAAGGTGCATCTGCGTCACGGTCATTAACAACCAGGTTAATTCAGGAATCTCGGGAACATCAGACTGCACAAATAACGCCGCCTGCTTCGGGTCGAGCCCCAGTGCCAGCAGGTCAACGGCTGCTTCCCAGGTGAACTGTTTCAAAACTTCAGGGTCGCGAATCGTTGTCAGTGCGTGTAAATCTGCAATGAAATAGAACGCCTGATCGTTATTCTGCAAGGCAATATATTGCTGAATCGCACCAAAATAATTTCCCCAATGAAAACGACCAGTTGGCTGGATTCCAGAAAGCACACGCATAATTTTTTCCGTAACGATTTGATAAACTGTATTTTTACTTTGGAAGCTGTAGCGTCTTTATAATCTGTTGAACTGAATCGCTGTTCTGTTCTTTAAGGACTTCTCGTAATTGTTGACTCAACGTGCCACTCAATCCCGGGTTGTAGAAACTGGCGGTGCCGATCTGGATGGCACTGGCTCCGGTGACGAGAAATTCCATCACATCATCGATCGAAGCGATTCCGCCGACGCCGATAATCGGAATATCTACCGCGGCGGCCACCTGATGCACAATTCTTAACGCGACTGGTTTAATCGCGGGGCCACTTAATCCACCAAGCACGTTTCCCAGAATCGGCTTGCGATTTCGCCAATCGACAGCCATTCCCTGTAATGTGTTGATGAGTGAGACAGCATCCGCCCCTCCCGCTTTTGCTGCCTGTGCGATCGGAACAATACTTGTAATATTGGGAGTCAGTTTGGCAATGATCGGAAAATCACACGCTTCACGAACTGCCCGCACAACCTGCTCGGTTGACTGCGGATTAGTTCCGAAATCGACGCCACCAGAGACATTCGGGCAGGAGACATTCAGTTCCAGAGCTGCAATTTCGGGATGCTTTTGCAGTCGAGCCGCCATCTGACGATACTCATCCACATTTCGCCCGGCAATATTCGCAATTAACGCAGTCTCCAGACTGAGCAGATAGTCAATATGCTTTTCAATGAAGGCTTCCAGTCCGTCGTTATCCAGACCGATGGAATTCAGTAGCCCTGATGCGGTTTCGACAGTACGTGGCGGCCGGTTGCCGATGCGTGGTTCAAGCGTGACTGTTTTGGGAATGATCCCTCCCAGAGTGGAGAAATCAAGATAGGGGGACATTTCTTTGGCATATCCAAAAGTACCCGATGCAGTCAGAATCGGGTTTTTCAGATGCAGTCGTCGCAGTTGGACACTCAGGTTTGGTTCAGACACGAAAACAGCAATACGATTAAGAATACCCACAGACGAAATCCGGCTATTTTTGTCTGTGAAAAATGAGAGCAGCAGGCCGATGTCGCTATTTTATCGAGCGTCACAGGCTTCGACAACAGAAGGGAGGGGACGTGTTGAAATACTGCCTGCAATTGAAAACGATCAGTCGTCAATAGAAAGTGAAAATAAAAAAAGCCAGCCGGAACGTAAACCGGTTGGCTTTTTCATTATGAAAATGTGAGCAGCAGATTAAATCACACCGCCGTGAGTTCGGTAAGGCGTTGCAACATCCGGCATATCCAATCCCCAGAAACGTTCCCAGATATTCGGAACATGTCGGAATGATTCCGACTGGAAGATCAATTGGCGTGCACGACGATCCCGTGAGGCAGACCACATCGGAACAAAACAGCCAACTTGTGTACCGGCCATTATGGTCAACAGTAAAATGCAAATCAGTTTCCGCATTGTTGCCTCCATGCAACCCAGCACGACTGAATCATTCAGTCGGTGCGCGATCAGTGTATCTACTTGGTGGGAAAATTAATTTATTGGTTCGATTTCTCTAAAACCAATCATTTTGGTCGTTCAATAAAGGAAGCAGGCTTGTTTGTGCGTACTTCTGTTATATCAATTCCTGATTGTGGTATCGGCTTGAGAGTTTTTTCCGCTCTATTAAAACAGGTAGAATTTAACGATTTTTCGGATATTTCTGGCATCAGCTGCTATTACAGCCAGAAAATGTCCAAACAAAAGCTGTATCCCCACTGTATTTCTCACCATAAACGGGCAAACAGAGGGGCAGGAAACAGGTGGGAATAAATACACAGCACAGCTGGTTCATTCTGATAGCCGTAACCAAAATGGAACCTCAGAAATTTGCACAAGACGCAAAGAAAATGCTCGTTAGTAATGTAAAGGAAGGGACGATTACCTGAGTTGTCGTAAATCGTTTATGAGGAAGGTCTGAATTTGTAAGTTTTGTGAGAGGAAAACATTCAGGAATTAGCCGGTTGCTCTACAATCGGTGTTGCCTGGGGTTGTACAGAATCCGAAGCAACCGGGATATCCTGAGAGGTTAGTGCTGCCTGTTCTGCCTTTTCATTAAGCTGTCGCACACGTTCTTCCATCTCTTTTCCGGGTTTGAAAGTAACGACAAATTTCTCTTCGACATCAACGGGAGTTCCGGTGCGCGGGTTACGTGCTTTGCGAGCTGCCCTTTTTTTGACTTCAAAAACACCAAAGTTACGTAACTCAATACGATGTTTCGGGTCTTCGACAAGCGTATCGATAATCGACTCAAACGTTCGCTGTACGATCATCTTCGTTTGCATCTGAGTCAGCCCGAGTTCTTCGGAAATCGCTTTGACAATTTCTTTTTTGGTCACGGCTGAATATTCCTTTTAGGCCTGGTGATTGCACAAGCCATTCGTTTTTCTAAATGATTGAACGCTCTAAGTGTATTCATACTTACGATTTACTGTCAACCCGCGATTTGAACTTCCTCAAAGGATTTTATGAAGTCCGGCTCCGGAAGAAATGCGATAACTCATTATATTCCCAGAGTTTACCGAATTTCAAATGGACATTTTTCAGGCGTTTTAAGGCGATTTCCGTGATTTCAGACGCTTTTTCCTGATGATCAGGGTCACAAAAGTATATTCGACAACCCAGGGGACGATTTTCCCGGGCAGTACAAAGGCTGTTTTGCTGATAAGGGCAGACTTCACCAACAGCACTGATAATTTGTTGATTAGATTTATCTTGGAGTTGATTTTCTTCCGGAGCTTCTTTCTGAAAAAGGAGTTCCGCTTCTACCCGGGTAATATACAGCTTATGTTTGTATTCTCGAAATCGGCAGCAGCGACCACTTATTTCGCATCGCGGCTGAGCTATTGAGATCTGTTCATCAACCCAATGATAGATTTCAGCAACAGCCTGTTGAAATGTTTCGCACATTTTTTCAGTTATCTTCCACGGCTTGCTTATGTTCCATCAGCCGTTGATTATAAGCCGCGATCACTTCTTTTCTGCGGAGCATACCAAGTAATTTTCCCGGCTCTTCGGGGTCAATGACCGGTAATTCATCGAGATTAAGAGAGGTAAATCTTTTTAAAGCGGTGTTGAGATCATCATTCGGAGAGACGGTGATGAGGTTGCTTGTCATCACATCCCGAGCGACTGCAAGGTTCCAGAGCGTATCGTCATACAGGTAGGAACGCACATCGTCATCAGAAAAAATGCCAACCATATTATGTTCTGCATCCATAACGGGAAAGTAGTGCTGTCTGTTTTGCGCCAGCTTATGAACGATTAAATCCATCGTTTCACCTTCCTGAATCAGGATAATTTTTCGATCTTTATTGAAAACATCGCTGACCCGAAGACCTTCAAGGATATCAATCAGAAAATCACCACGATGCGCTTTGGAATCCAACCGGGTAGGAACCTGTTTCTGATAAAGCTTAAAGCGACTGCAGCTGACAAAAGTAAGAGTCGTGACCAGCATTGTCGGAACCAGCAGACCGAAGTCTCCCGTCATGGCTCGAACCATGATGATTGTTGAAATTGGAGCCCGGGCGACACCGGAAAAGAACCCAGCCATCCCCACGATTGTAAAAGCTTCGGGGTGACGAACTAAATCCGGCCAGAAGGAATGAAAAAGAAGGCCAACTGCGCAGCCGATACAGCCACCAATTACCATTGACGGGCCAAAAACTCCGCCGGAACCTCCAGAACTGATCGTTAAGGATGTGGTCGCAATTTTCACCAGCGCAACTGTCACCAGCAACGAAACGCTCAGGTCTTCGGGCGATGTCAACGTCTGTTGTAAAATTCCGTAGCCGGTACTCAGCACCGCCAGAATGTTTTCTTCTTTTCCCCAAAGATAATACAGTCCAACGCTGATCAATCCTGCCAACCCGGCTCCGATCGCTGGGCGCAGATGAGGAATCACCGGTACTTTTTTGAATAAAGCCTGAGTGCCATAAAAAACACGAACATATATCATCGCCACAATGAGAAGCACAAAAGCCAACACAGTATACGGAAGCAGTTCCAGAGGAGAGAGAAACGAATGATTCAGATTCGAACCGAACAAAGGCTGAAATCGAATTTCTCTGGGAAGAAACTGGGTATAAATACTGTAGGCGACAATTGATGATGTTGCAGAAGGAACGATCACATCCGATTCCAGATCTGCATCGCTATAGAGGATTTCCGCAGCAAAAATTGCCCCTGCAAGTGGAGCGCGGAAAATAGCACCAACACCAGCTCCCATTCCCGCTGCCAGCATAATGCGCCGATCCCGTGGAGTGAGGTCTAAACGTGTCGCGAGCCAGGAGCCAAATCCTGCACCGATTTGAGCAATCGGTCCTTCACGCCCGCCGGAACCACCTGTTCCCAAAGTGATAGCCGATGCAATTGTTTTAATAAACGGGACTCTGGTTCGAATGACACCTCGCTTGTTGTGAAAGGAATCAATCGCAGCATCGGTCCCGTGCCCTTCGGCTTCCGGGGCAAACGTATAGACAAGCATTCCTGAAAGAAGCCCGCCGAAGGTCATTATGGCGACAAGCATCCAGGGTGAAAAAGGAGTGGTAGGATGCGGAAACAGACCATGTTCCCCAAGTGCTTCCGGTGGAACATAACCTGCAAATCGGCTCAGGCTGTAATGGACAACCACTTGCCCAAGCACCTGAAAAACAATCGCTCCCAGGCCGGCGACAATCCCAACCAGGGAGGCCAGCAGAATCCATTTACTGGAAGAGCGAAGATCAATTGAGTCGAAAAAATAGCGTAAGGGTGACATGAACCTGAAATCTACTCGTAAAACGATATCCTGTTATTCTCGGCTGGCACAACAGAAAAAAATGGAAGCAATTTGCACCTTAACAAGTTGAAATGGTCGAGGCGACTCGTTGGAAGCTGGAATGCTCGATTGTAACTGAGAAACCCAATATTTGACAGCGGCGGCGGCTACCGAATGCTGAATTTCACTTCTTTTCCTCCCGTCAGTTCCAGATTGAATTTAACCAGCTCAGCTTCTCTGGAATATTCGCTCTTTTGGCCGTCAACCAGTATTGTAATTCGATCACTCGATCGTTCCGGTGGAAGCCTGACAGAAAGAGACTGCTCTCCGGCCATCCCGCTGACCCAGCCTGCAAGACGATCAGAGCTGTAGGAAAATCCCAGATCCCGATTTTTCAGGATGCCACACCCCTGCTGTGCGAATCCTGCCTGATACCAACTTGCGGGGACACACGGATTGATGATGATCGTCCCCGAAACATCAGTGCTGATCCCCAGAAGTGCCTCCTGAATAATTGTTGAGTTGTAGATCGCGGGGTAACCGGCGTATGCCGGGATGGTTGCCTGGGCTTCGTCCCCCGGCTGGAATTTCCCCAGGGCATAACGCTCTGCAAAAAGCCCCGAACCTCCTCCGGAAGGGCGATCATACAAGATGTTGGCGTCGTTGATGGTTCGTGCAATCCCCTCGCCATCCCCCATTCGGCGGCGCATTAAAGCATCGTATCGCCAGATTCTTGCCATCGCGACACAATCTTTGTAAGGAGCTCTGCGATTAAGGTCTGACTTGCCATACGTTTCCGCTTTTTCTGAAATCCAGGTTGGGGCATTTAAGCCATTGACCTCATAAAAGGCTTGTTCGTGTGCCTTGAAATAATTCCAGATCGATTTTACCCTCGCGGGATTCGCAATACCAAAGGCGACTGCGGCAAAATTAGTGTCCGTCATCCCATGACTGATTTTTCGATACGGTTTGGCATCGGGAAGGACCATGAATTCCGACAGCCCTGCATGAGCCCCTGTTTCGCCCTGCATTTCCGTTCCGGAAAATTTAATCCACTCAACAGATCGTGGTTCAAAACAGGCAACCGCTCTGGAGATCATCAGCGAATTAAAAACAACTTCCACTTTCGGCGATCCGTCACTGAATTCCAAAACACCTTTGCGAAATTTCTCACCGGGAAGTAAATTGATATCAGTTCTGTTTGTCAGAATCACTTTCGATATTTTGGTTGGCTTGCTAAATCCGATTTGAATCCATGCGCCGGCGGTTTCATTTTTTGCTGCCCATTCATGTTTTCCCCCTGCTCCAATTCCGACACCAAAAGCATCAATCCCGATCCCTGTAATCCCATCAATCGCTTTGGTTGCCGGATGTTGATTATCTAACTCCGAACTGAACGCCACGATTTTGCCAAGTTTGCTGGCTTTGGCGATATTGTTATAAGCAAGATGTTCGTAATAGTAACCGGATTTCTGCTCCCAGAAATGTTTCTCAAGCGCTTTGGTTAAGCGGCTTTCAATTGCCTGGGCATTTTGCTGCTCTGTCCTGTTT
>WFOZ01000826.1 GCA_015487825.1 Planctomycetaceae bacterium | reverse complement strand
GCCGGATGTATGCTTGGCAACGGCAACCTGATTGGGCCGACTGATTTCCGGTTTCCTCGCTGTCCCTCGCTTTTGTTCAATTTCTTTACAGTTTTTCTCTGAGAGTTCTGTTTGTCAAACTGAAACTGCTCAAAATAGATGGGATGATCCACTGCAAAAGGAGTGACAGAGGGAAGTCGTGCGTCCCCTTTTTTTGATGAAGGCGCAAGACCGGAAACCACAGGGAGATCAGGCCGTTTCTGCTGCGATCTTTCTGTGCGTGGTTCAGGCTGAATCACTGCATTTTTTTTGCTATTCGAAGAGTCGACTGAATTTGCCTTTCTGTTTTCAACGCGTTCCCGTCTTATTTCACGACGGTTTGAAATGCGTTCCCGCAGTGATTTCCAGCGTTTTTCTGCAGAGCGATTACGTAAGCGATCCAGAGGACTCTCTTCAGCATCGAGCACTTGCACCAGCAGAAATGCGCAGAGGCAAACAGACATTACAGAAACCGCGCCCCACAGCGATTTACTTACGCCCCCCTGGCGAGTGTTCTGCTGTGTAGTTTGGTGCTTCTTGTGTAATTGCGATGTCATGCGGATGGTTCTCCCTCACCGTAGCCGCTGATATTTTAATAAATCGCGATTGAGTTCTTAACTGCTCAATCGACTTTACGCCCAGGTATCCCATTCCTGCACGTAGTCCTCCAACCAACTGGTAAATGAATTGGCTCAAGTGTCCCTTGTAGGCCACTCTTCCTTCAACCCCCTCGGGAACCAGTTTGTTTTGAGATTTTTTCTTCCCGTCTTCTTCGGTCAACGATTGGCGATAACGATCGCTGCTTCCTTTGACCATTGCTCCTAACGATCCCATCCCCCGGTATCGTTTGAAGGAACGTCCCTGATATAAAATTAACTCGCCCGGGCTTTCATCCAGACCAGCCAGTAATCCACCCAGCATGACGCTGAATGCCCCCGCAGCCAGTGCCTTGGAAATATCTCCACTGTATCGAATACCGCCATCGGCGATAATTGGTATCCCCGCTTCCTCTGCCGCCTTGGCTGCCTCGCTGATTGCAGTCAGCTGAGGCATCCCAACACCGGAAATAATTCGTGTTGTACAGATTGATCCCGGACCAATCCCCACTTTCACACAATCTACCCCGGCCTCAATTAACGCCCTGGCTCCATCGTAAGTGGCGATGTTGCCCGCAATAACATCAATTGACCATCGACTTTTAATTTCACGAACTGTTTCCATCACATTGACGGAATGACCGTGAGCACTGTCAACAATCAGCACATCGACCCCTTTTTCAATCAGAGCTTCGGTCCGCTGCATGTCATGCACACCAACGGCTGCCCCAACTCGCAAACGCCCGCGATCATCTTTCGAAGCCCACGGAAACTGCAGATTTTTATCGATGTCCCGAATTGTAATTAATCCCTTTAACTGGTATCGGCTATTTACCAGTAAAAGTTTCTCTACTTTATTTTCTCGCAGAATTCTCTCCGCTTCTTTCAAATCTGTTGTCTCAGAAGCGGTTACGAGGTTCTCTTTGGTCATTACTTCGGAGATACGAGTTTCTTCGGAATCGAGAAATCGCAGGTCGCGGCGCGTTAAAATTCCCTTAAGTTGCCCATCTTCCGTGATCGGGATGCCTCCCACATTTCGCTCGTCCATTAACTGGCGAGCTTCTCCTACGGTTACATGGGGCGGCAGTGTGACCGGATCGACAATCACGCCATGTTCGCTTCGTTTAACGCGATCGACCTGCAACGCCTGCTGTTCAATCGACATATTCTTATGAATGATGCCCATGCCCCCTTCCTGAGCCATCGCAATCGCCATTTCACTTTCCGTGACGGTATCCATCGGACTGGAAATGATCGGAGTGCTCAGTCTGATGTTCCGCGTTAACTGCGAACTGATATCAACCTCACTGGGCATCACTTCGCTATACGCGGGAACCAACAGTACGTCATCGAATGTTAATCCTTCACCAATAATACGATCCTGCATCTGCAAACCTTTTCGAAATTCGGTCGAAACACAGACGTTCCTGCCTGTGCTGTTGTCATCTTTAGTAACTATTCAGTGAATTTGGACTTTTTCCAATCCCTAACACCGGTGTAGTCGGAACCAAACAGGAAAATTAAAATAACCACAGAGCCGCAGAGAGTACGGAGAAAAAACTCTCACATCGCCTGCAACAGTTTGGAATTTAATCTGCCATCCTATTTCTTACGAGATTGTTTTTTCATAAATCAAATTGGCCAGTTGCACAAGTGTTTCGGGGGGTAACTCTTCGGCTCTGGTGTTTTGGCTCAATTCCATTTCCTGCAGAATCCGGTCGATTTCTGCCTTGGGCATTTCTTTACGATACATGCCGACCAGAACAGACCGCATCAGTTTTCTACGTTGATGAAACAGCCGTCTTAAAAAATCCTGGAAGAACGAGCGATTGAGAATCAATTTTTTCCCTGGTGGATTCGGAACCAACTGCATGATTGCGGAGTTAACCTTTGGTCGTGGCCAGAAAACCGAAGGGGGTAACTTCTTGAGTAATTTGACAAATGTCTGTGACTGCAACCAGACAGAGAGTGCTCCGTAGGTGCTTTTTCGTGGTTTGGCCTGCATTCGCAAGCCGAGTTCCAATTGAATTGTTACCACCATCCGTTCCCAGGGAAGATTTGTTGCCACCAGGTTGGAAACAACAGGTGTGGCAATGCTGTAAGGCAAATTGGCGATCAGTTTGAGCCGTCTTTTCGGGTTGATGGCGAGTTGTTCTTCGAT
>WFOZ01000825.1 GCA_015487825.1 Planctomycetaceae bacterium | reverse complement strand
TTGGAGCCCTCAGAGCCCACCTGGCATATATTGCTGGTGGAAAGAGCAAGGTACTCGCCAACGGCGAGCGGGTTTATCCCGCCAAGAGCATCAAGGACGGCACTTCGCGCAAATCATACCTGGCAAAGCACAAATATTTTCTGGAACCGAAAGGGAAAGGTAGACGATCAAAGACAACCGATCTTCGAATGATCATGTCATTTCAAGGAGCGCTTCCAAAAAACGCTCACAAAATCGCCATCGAATTCCTGAAAGAGAACTTTCCCGACATGTGCGCCACCTATGCAATACATTCCAAGCCGGTTAAAAAGAACGCAGCAGGAGACAAGCATGCAGGCTGGCACATTCACTATGTCATCTGTCCCCGCAAGCCGGATGGAAAGATGCTGCGACTCCGCAAGCAAGAGCTGAAAGCGTTGAAAGCCGCATATCACGAACTGGCCGTTCGCCACAGGCTGAAAACAGGCTGGGAACTTGAACCTGAGAATCCTGCACCGGCACTCGCTACGCTCGCGCCTGTAGGGTTCTACCCCATTTCTACGGACGGTTTGAACAGATGACAACTCCGCTCTAGGTTTACATCCATGATGGCAATGAATAACCCAAAACAGACAGTCAGTGGAATATTAATGATTTCCCGAGGGAGAGAATTCACGTGACTGTTCATTCATGTGACTGTTCAATCTTAAAAGCAATCACATTGGTTATTGCTTTCTCATTATCTGGATGTTTAGTAAATGAGCCTTACATGCGGACATATGATGTTGATATAAATAAGACCATATCAACATCAGAAATAGAATTATTCTTCACCGAATATTTTTTGTCAAAAGGCCTTTCAATAAAAAGAAAGTACAGCGTTCTTTATCCCCGAAGATCGCAATACATTATATTCGAAGATTCACATGGGCACAAAAATGATATTTATGGATTTCCCAGTATCGCAGTAGTAATTATCGAGGGAGGTAAGGTATATCTGCAGTATGAGGAATGGTTTGTTCGGCCGGTCCAACCAAGTCCGAGTGATTATATAGCAACCTTACGTGATGATTTACTTCGCAAGTGGAAGCAATCTCATGAGACAGTAATGGAAATTGATTTTATTGAAACAGACAATCTTTATCGAGGGTTCTCGCATGATAACTAGATGGGTGTTGCTGCTGTTTCTTCCATTACTGTTAGGCTTTAGCACTTCGGACAACATTCAATATGTCGTTGAGTACAATCACAATGAAATTGAAGCTGAGATACTATATAAACAAATCGAATCATATGCGATTGCTCAAGGCTTCACATTGAATACGCAAATCAAGGAAGACATTCCAAAGAAACAACTATTCTCAGAATTTCAAATGGGAAAGCTCTTTCAAGGCGGAATAAAGCTTAAGTTGATTCTAGATGAAGAAACCAACCGAATTCATTTGAAAGCAAACAGGCCTCATGGAGGCTGCAGCAGATCTGATAGCATTGAAAAAATGGATGGGTTCCAAAGTGCACTCCAGAATTACATAAAAATGAAACTTTCAATAAGCGTAAAAGTGAAAAATATTACAATGGATCAGTGACCGATCTTGGCCAAACTCCACCTGTCACCAAATGGGATAATCCTCCTTCCTTCGTCGGACGCTTATCCGCCGCAGGCGCAAAACCCATAATTGAATATTGACCTTCTCTGGCTGTGATCTGGAAGTCATGGTGCTACATATCTGATGACACTGTATTACACATTTTAGTGCTTCCAGATATGACGATGATTATAAACTGTTTTCCGACTCAATCCTGCAACATTTGCAATAGCGGTGGCTCCAATCTTCTTATCCTGCCGGCGCAGTTCCGCAACTGCATAGTGAATCTTTTGTTCCGTCTGCCTCTTGCGCTGTTTATTTGTATAGTCAGCTCCCATCACCTGCTTGTCTATAAGCGGAAGTGCAGGATCAATTCCCGCCGCACCTCGGTTTTTCTGCTTACCAATATTATGCCGGTGTCGCCAAGTCCATTTGGCGATGCTCTTGGCAGTCGATTTGATCTCTGAATACGGAAGAGGCGTATCAAAACAATCGTTGTGCATCTCACATGTATTGCGAACCTCTATTTCCCAATCTGAGAAGTTTCCATATCCCTTAACCGCCTTATAAGCCCAGAGTCTGACATGATCAAACAAATCAGTGTTGCGTCCTCCTACATTGCAATCATTCACTTCAGCCTCGTAGGGACTGATAGGATCGCAGTAGTCCGCCAAGTCCGTTAATGAGTATCGGACATCACAACAAGTCATTCGCCAATGATGTGAAAGAGGGTTTTTGACCACCAGGCCAACATAGGACAAATCTCCACCCATGGCAGCAGTCATCCCCCGCTGAAGCGCGAGAAAGAATGCTTGTGGGCCATATCGCGCCTGTTCTGAAAAACCTACTGGCGATTGAAGTTCATAAAGAAGATGCGCATGCGCATTCACCGGATTGGTTAGGATGATGGTCGGCTCAAGGCCGACCTCTTCGTAAGCCAGTGCTCCTCCCTCGTAGTCCACATCAATCACAATGTATCTTCGCAAAATCTGGTTTAGAGAAACGTGAGTGTGCCGAAGAGCATGATCACGAGGCAACAGTCTGAGCCCACGCTCAAAATCACTGGTGCAGAAAACCTTCTTTCCGAGGCTTGCAATGAATCTCTGTATCGGTGCCGAGTGTCCTCTCACCCAGGCACTTACAATTTATTTTCGCTATTTCAAGAGCGACTAAAATCCACCTCCGAGACAACCCACCATAGCGTCTCAACACCATAACGAACCGTGCGAGTCGGAGCAGAGAAGGATGGCGTGAATACCTCGACGCCGGGCCAGTGGCCAGAATGGTGAGTGTACATACGCGAAAACGGCTGGAGCCTGAAGGGATGCCACTGCGTGTCCGAACGGACGAGACCCGCACAAAAAAACTAAAAAGACAGGATGGAAAGTTGCACTATAGTTGCAGTGCGAACGGGAAAACCCGGGAACAACAAGGAATTATGGTTAGTATAACTTCCTATTTATAAAGGATTTTACTGAATATTTTGAAAAATAGAAAGACATTCAACTCACTATGTCAAGGTGGTGCTCTACCCCTGAGCTACGAGCCAATAAAAGAACATCCCTGACGCGAGGGTGGCGAATCGTATTGTCGCCCCTGCATATGGTCAAGCCTCACGCCTGCACAATGGCGCGAATCCCCTC
>WFOZ01000824.1 GCA_015487825.1 Planctomycetaceae bacterium | reverse complement strand
GTTTAATTCGACTTAAACTGAGATGACCCAAATGATTGGGAGATGTTAAGGCAACAAAGCAATCTGACATTCATTACACCAGGCACAGCCTGAACTACATTCAGTATGACTGATTTGTAAAACAAGAACTTATATTCCCGTATGAAAATTCATTCCCGTCTTGAACACTCCTACGCTGTTTGCCGGAAACAATTGCTGGCATCGAAAAATGATCAGCAACATTGGGAGGGCGAGCTTTCCGCTTCTGCCCTTTCAACCGCAACCGCGCTGATGGCGATGCACCAGGTTTCGTTACATAACAGGCAACTTGCTGGACAATTTCCGTTGCAGCAGTTGATAGCCACAGGGCTTGCCTGGCTCGTAGCATCGCGTAACGAAGATGGTGGCTGGGGCGATACGACTAAAAGCTTCAGCAATATTTCCACGACAATGCTTGTTCGAGCGATCTTTGCTGCAACGGCTGGGAAATACGGGGCAACTTCTGAATTCTCAGCCGACTGGCTTGATGTAACGGACCGGTATATTGAAAAAATCGGTGGAGTTGCTGCGGTGAAAAAGCGGTACGGGAAAGATCGTACTTTTTCAGTTCCTATTCTTATGCAGTGTGCATTAGCAGGAACGGTTCGATGGTCGCAGGTGAGTCAACTGCCGTTTGAACTTTCCTGCCTGCCAGCAAACTGGTACAAGTGGGCACAGCTGCCGGTGGTCAGCTACGCACTTCCTGCGTTGATTGCAATCGGACTTCTCAAACATCGCAAACAACCTACCTGGTTTTTGCATTGGCGATGGTTAAGAAATTTCGCGGCGACGACCAGTCTGAAAGTTCTTGAACGGATCCAACCACCTACGGGAGGTTATCTGGAAGCAACCCCTTTAACCAGTTTTGTCACGATGAGTCTTTGTGGTGCAGGTGAAGCAGAGCATCCGGTCGTGAAAAATGCGATCCGATTTCTTGTTGAATCTGTTTGTGAAGATGGCAGCTGGCCAATTGATACCAATCTGGCAACCTGGGTTACAACACTGAGTATCAACGCGATGAAGGACGATTTACCTGAAGAGCAGGTGACCCCTCTGCTCGATTGGTTGCTGGATCAGCAATATAAAAAAGTGCATCCCTTTACCAATGCAGATCCGGGTGGCTGGGCGTGGACCGATTTATCAGGTGGTGTTCCGGATGCGGACGATACCCCCGGTGCAATTCTTGCCATTTTGAAATTGAAACAGCGCGTTGCTGATGAACGCCATGCAGAAGTCGATCTGGCTGTTCAACATGGTGTGCGGTGGTTGTTAAGTTTGCAGAACCGTGACGGCGGCTGGCCGACTTTCTGTAAAGGTTGGGGGAAACTTCCTTTTGATCGCAGTTCGCCTGATATTACTGCTCATGTATTACGTGCATTGAATAAGTCCTCATGCCTTGTGGACTCTGGCATCTATGGCGAGCGGGTTTTCTCTACCGATGCCATGAAGCGTGGCTTTCGGTTTCTTAAAAAACAACAACGTGCAGATGGAGCCTGGTTGCCTTTGTGGTTTGGTAATCAATTCGCCAACGAGGACGAAAATCCGGTCTACGGCACCGCTCGAGTTTTATTGGCCTACATTGATACCGGTCAGGCAAACTGCCCCGAAGCGGTCGCCGCTCACAGGTTTCTTTGTTCGATCCAAAATGAAGATGGCGGTTGGGGGGGGGCTGTTGATACTCCTTCTTCTATAGAAGAAACATCACTGGCTCTGGAAACCTTGTCACAGATGCAGACAGACAAGGATCAAATCGAACGGGCTGCTTTGTGGCTTTGTAAACGAGTTGATGCCGGTCACCTTTCCGATCCGACCCCAATCGGCTTCTACTTCGCCAAATTGTGGTACTACGAAAAAATGTACCCACTCGTATTCGCCACTGCCGCATTGCGACATCTCCAGAATATGTAAAGATGCCGTTTACCGTAGTGTGCGTCGTAACGCACCCTACAAAATGAATCCATCAAAATAGGGATGTTATTTCAGGACTATTCCTTGGGGAATACCTTCGGCAGGAAGTTTTCCTCGTTCCCAAGCAGGAGCTTGGGAACGAGTTGAACCTGGCGCTGTCCAGTTAGGGAATACTCCTGGCAGGAAGTTTTATTCTTAAAACACTTATTTTTCGCTAATTTCCTTTAATCGGGCAGGATTCCGGGATCTGTTTTACAGATAGGTGTGAACAGTATGGAAATTCTGCTTTCTGCTGCGTATGATGCGCTTCCGGTTTGGAATAACCTGATCATACAGGTGCTTTTCAAATAATCACTAATGGAACTTCCATTTTGGATTTACGAGGTGGAATTGAAGTTCACTCTCAATAATACTAAAAGTGATCGACAGTGCAGATTTGAGAAGGTATTAGTGCGTATCTGTCGTTAATTTCTTTAAGAAAGTTGGATAGATTCATTACGGCTGGTTTGTTGAGGCCGTCGTACGGGATAGCTGTGCACAAGATTGCGCAATTTGCATAATATTGACCATCACAAACGACCAGGCGTAGAGGGCCTTGCTGCTTTTGTCTCCAGATTGGACCAGAAGCACAGATAAGAGATTTGGCCGTTTACATGATGGTTATGAGATAATGATTAGCAGAAGGACGAGGCACAAACATGCTTTTGAATATAATTAGAGCGATTTTTTTATGTATTTCAGCTGGAGCATTTGCGACCTACATCACTCAGGATCGTCTCATTCCAACTGAAATTGCAGAGCATCCACTGATCGCCTTTATGCTGCTCATGTTGCTTGTCATTTCCATTATTCTGGCTGATTTGTTTGTCAAACGAAAACGGATTGAGGATATCTCAGCGGTTTATTTTGGTTTACTGGTAGGTGCTCTGTTAAGCTACCTGTTTATTCAGGCTGTTGAGCCGGCATTCAATCAGGCCAACTTTCGAGACGGGCAGGCTTATTACAATCTGACTTCCATGGTTGTACTGCTGACTTTGCCGTACCTTTCGATTTCATTTCTTATGCAGACTAAAGACGATTTTCGCTTTGTTATTCCGTATGTGGAATTCTCTCGCGAACTAAAAGGGGGCCGGCCTCTGGTTGTTGACAGTCATGCACTGATTGATGGAAGAATAGCGGAACTGGTTGAAACTCTTGTGATTGATTCTCAGATGCTGGTTCCGGATTTCGTGCTGGAAGACCTGCAGCGAATTGCAGACAGCGGCGATAAAGTTCGAAAAGGACGAGGAAGGCGCGGTTTGGATGTTTTAAGTCGTATTCAGCAGCACCCACATGCAGAAATTCGTATTTATGACACCAAATTCGAAAAATCCGGCTCAGCAAAATCAACACCTCACGACCAGATGTTGATCGAAGTTGCCAAGGCCGTCAGTGGTCGTATTATTACTAACGATGTCAATTTGAATAAAGTTGCCAGTGTCCAGAATATTGATGTGATTAACCTGAACGATGTCGCCAGTGCTTTGAAACCGAAGTATATTCCGGGTGAACACATCCGCATCCATCTCATTAAAGAGGGAGAATCTTTCGGGCAGGGGGTTGGGTATCTGGACGATGGCACAATGCTTGTTTGCGAACAGGGAAGAGAACTTGTTGGTAAAGAAGTTGATGTTGAAGTAACCAGCGTACTCCAAAATAGTGCAGGTCGGATGATTTTCGGCAAGCCAAGCCATGCTCCATCAACCAGCAGTTCGAAGAAGAGTTGATCAGCTTCCGTGTCAGTAAGCTGTGTAAAGAACAGCCTGATGCATCAGTCTGTATTGCCTTGCATCAATACAGATCTGCTGTATTCTGTTTATGCAGGGCCTGCAACACAAATCTGCTTCGCTCCGCCATAAAATTTCCCAGCACGGCTGGTTCATTCTGATAGCCGTAACCAAACTGATATTTTTTCTAAAGTTTGCGAGCCGTTCGCAAACTTTTACCGTTAGTAATACAGATGCTCCAAACCGTTCCGTTCATTGCTGATTGAGATTTCTTCTGATGACAAACACCTTATTTCCAACCAGTGAATTTTCGCTGCCTTCTCTACACTCCGATTCGATCAGTTCACAGGATATTCAGGAGTTATTACGGGGACTGCAGTGGAAGAAAGGGATTGCCGGAGAAATTCAGGAACTGCTGCAAAAGAATTCAATAGAATCTATTGCAAAAAAATTGAAAGCTCAGCTTTGCTCGCCCTTCGGCAAACCCAAAGCCGCAGGCAAAACTAAAGAACTACGCTTATACGGGCAAAGTTTACTTACCCTGCTTGATTACCTGGCGATTAAAAATGTCAGTATAAGCTCGAACTTGCAAGCTGAGCAGGGACAAACTTTGCCGGCCTTGCTTCAGGAGTTGATTAAGCTAAATAACAGTAAATTGGATAACTCGCCCGAGCAGCAAATTGCCTGTGAAACCTGGCTGGCGGAACTGCATAGTCTGTTGGCTCACGAATGGTCTCAGGTGGAACCGGACCTCAATACGAATATTTCTCAATCGAAACTGATCGACCTGTATCTGTTGACCAATATTTTGCTGCTCAGTTCAGACTTTTTGCCTGATGAACTGTTTATGAATCTTTGGATTTTGCTGTTACAGCACCTTCCCATTGTAAGAGAGTCCCTCGAATTGCCTTTCGATCCACAAGAGGCCTCTCTGGAAAGTATGATTACCCGTTCTGAATTACCCTGCCTGTTTGGGATTGTTTTTGAGGCATCTATTAAGTCTGTCGGGCTGTTCCGGGCAGGCAAAAAGTCTCTGGCTATTGAACTGAGTGAATTAACCGATACCGATGGGACTCCTCATGCTTCCCTGCTTCCAATCCTTCCGCAATACTTCGCTTCTGTGATGCGTTCTGTTCGTGTTGCTAAATGGTTTGAGCGGAAACTGTTTTCAAAACCTGGTCGAGCACGCTGGGAAGATTTGATCGAAAGAGCGGCGGCAATAACATTCAGTAGTGGTCAACTCAGTTGCAGCTCGCAGTTCCCGGCTGACTGGAAAGCGATCCTGCTCGATTCTATGAGCGGCCTTTCCCGGAAGAAGCGGACACATTGGGCCATGCAGACATTCGCTGCGTTGGATGGTGTATCGCCTGGTAAAAGTAAGAAGCCTTCAAAAACCAAAACGAAGAAAAAAATAGATCAAACGGCGTCAACAAATTCTGCCTGGGCACATCTGGCGTGTTTGAGAAACAACTGGTACCCCGGTGCAGATTTAATGAGAATTGCTCACCACCAACAGGATACTCCTTTTGCACTTTGTGCTTTGGGCCAGTCTGTTTTTGACGGGAACTGGCAAACGGAATTGCAAATTAATGGCGAACGGGAGCAATTGAACAAAGAGTGGACCAGTTCCTGCTGGTTCAGTGATGAAACAGGCGATTTCATCGAACTGCGAAACGAAACAGATGTGGCAATTATCGACCGCCAGCTCTTTCTTTCACGAACCGACCATATTGCACTGCTTTGCGATACTGTTTTTGCAAAAGAGCCTGCCAATCAGATTGACTTGCGCTGGGAACTTCCTTTAGTTGGACAGTGGAAAGAAAAAAAGAGACGTGAAAATCGGGAATTGTTTCTCGAGAAAAATAACTTGCGATTCAGCGCGATCCCGCTTGGTCTGCCTCAGGATCGTGTGATCGGGGCCGATGGTGTACTTGATTATATTCAGAATCATCTCTGCCTGAATCAGTCTGCCACTGATCAGCTAACGATGCCCTTGTTTTTTGACTGGTCACCCGCCAGAAATCAAAGTGCATGTGACTGGTGCAAGCTGACGGTCACAGAGAGTCGAACAACTCTTTCTGCGAGTGATGCATTCGCTGCCCGTTGTCGAATTGGCAAGCATCAGTGGCTCTATCTGCGAAATATGGAATTTTCAGGATTGCCGCGTGCTGTCCTGGGCTTGCACACAGATGCAGAAACAATTATCGCAGAGTTCCCGAAAACAGGGATTGCAGAAAAACTTGTCGAAGTCCATTACGACCAGGACGATGAGTAACAAGCTGAAGATTTACTCGCAAGATAGAAGAACGGCCCGAGCTATTCTATGCCTCTTTTTCTTCGGTATTATCAGGGAGCATCCCTTTTTCGTAGAAGCGAATTCGCATGCTGCCGACTGCTATTTCTAATTCGGTTCGAAACCATTCTTCTGGAATTTCCGGTTCGAGTTTTTCAGGTATTCTCAATACAAGCAATGCGGTCCTGGAACTGACAGTATCTGAAGCCAGCCGCTGGAGGGCTTGAAACAATTTGGTGTTCGGTTTTAATTCTCCACGAGCCAGTTCGTATGGGGGATCGAAAAAAATAACATCAAACGGAACAAGCTGCGGCAAGCCTTTGGGGCGATACGAGCAGCGAAGCGCATCGGTTCGCCAGCACATCGTTTCGTCTTCAACACCCAGATGAGCTACATTTTCCCGAAGCAGTTCATGAGCTTTGTGATCCCGCTCGATAAATACGCAGCTGGTTGCCCCTCGGCTAAGCGATTCCAGTCCCATCGAACCAGTTCCCGAAAAAACGTCGAGAACTTTTGCGTTTTCCAGATCTGATTCCAGCCGGTCAAACAGCTTTTGCTTGGCGCGATCTACGATCGGTCGCGTTGTTAAACCCGGATTTATCTGCAACTTTCGCCGTTTGTACCGACCAGCAATAATTCTCATAATATCAATTGACCATCTGTCGAGAAAGAGACACCCTGCACGAACTACTACGGGCGACCAGTTCGCCCCGGAAGTAGTTAAGGGATCATGACAAAATGTCTCTGTCAGTTCCAGTGAGAGGTCAATTCCAGCCAGTCGTCAAATCCGGGAGGGTGTCAATCAGAATTTCCCGGATATTTTTGCGATCTTCTCCAGATAGATGTGTAAACCCTTCCGGAGGAGTTTCCGCGGTAAGAATTGTGTTAAGAGATTCCATAACCTGCTTCATCACAGGTGCAGGCAGTTTTTGAAACGGCTCGGAATAAATCAGATAACTGCAAGGGTACTTAAACAATCGATGTTCCAGATCAAAATCTCTCAGCGAGCGGTTCTTGGAATCACGAGGACCGACCTGAGAAAAATCCTGTGTGAAACTTGATGTTCCTTTGACGGAGGATTTCAGCGGAAACTCTTCACTGAACAACAAATATCTCACCAGTTTATCGGAGACTGCTTTGATGCGACGTTTTGTGCTGTCGGACTGAAAGTCTGGATCACGGTCAAGAGCCTTGTTCATGATGGAATCGTAGTGACGAGCCAAACGTGTCTCCATATGTGCCAAGGTAAGGAAGTTGTGCATTTGTGTTTGATGTTCCATGACCATTAACGAGACCAGGTCACTTGTCGGCACCAGATAAGGGGTGGTATCAACGATCCGGCTCAGGTCTTTAACGTTCGCTCCTTTTTCACGATCAATATTTTGTGAATCGAGCTTATCGGTGACGTAAACATTGCCCATGTGTCGCATTTTTCCGTGCAGGCCACTGACAAACCAGCCGCCCCATCGCTCAGAAAAAGGACTTGTATGATCAGTTGTGAAAGTTCCAGAGCCTAGCATCGGACGACCACCATCGTCGGGGAAGACGGAACGGACCAGATGGCCGGGAACTCCCTGGGTTCGTGAAGAGGCATGACACGTAAGGCATTGCCCACGATCACGAAGAAATTTGACTTTCTTTGTTCTGTCCTGATCAAGAGTGTAAAAAACGGCTCCCAGTTCCGGGTCAACCGCAGAAACCTCAACGACGTCTCCTCCCTGTACCCAGCCAATGTAAATATTGTCGCCAAAATAGACAGCCCGGGGACGATGGCGTGAAATTTTCCTTAACTGAAAACTGGTTTGTGAAAAAACCAGCATTTGAGAGGAGTGAGGAATCCCAAGAGCATCAAGCACAGCTGGCAGGTAGCCATGACTTTCATCATATTTTAATTTAAATTCGCCGGAATCAATTTTCTTCTGTAACCGGGCGACCGGGTCAGAAGAAGGAGCGTCAAGATAATTGATCGGCTCTCCCTCAAAATCGAGTTGAGCGATTGCTGTCCGCTCACTCAGGGCAACAACAAAAACAGTCATAAAAAGCAGGTGGGATACGAGATGTTTCATGTCGACCTCAATAATTGCGTGTTGACAGGTGGGATCTTTCCAGAACTAAATCATCAACCATTCTATAAGTTGAAAGGTACTGTAACGGAATGAGTCGGGGCAGGCGATTTTATCCGGTATTCTCGTCAATCGTGACGGCAAATTCAACAGCCCCGTCCGGCTAGTGCCTTTTCAGGCCTTAAATTGGGGGTTGAGTTTTGTTGGTCCGTGCTCCGTTGTCGCACTACCCGATGGAATCGACCCCAAAATATAGGATTGAAGACGCACAAGCCTCCACTGTAACATTATCGCCATTCATATTGGATTTCAATATCCAGAATAGGTAAAATCTGAAATAATCTGTCGTAGAAACAATAGGTTGGTAAGTGAAATTCAGATTATTCCAATACCTCAGTACCCCAATTTCGACAAAGATAACCCGGCTCG
>WFOZ01000823.1 GCA_015487825.1 Planctomycetaceae bacterium | reverse complement strand
TTTCGCACCGTTCGTAAACTTTAACCGTTGGTAGTACAGATGAACCAGACTGTCAGCATGGCTCGTTCTGTATTCCGACTACTGAACCTGGGAGCTATGACGAGGCGTTGTGCGTGACGCAACCCGGACAATCGTAGTGAGAACAATAACAGAGAAGCATTCATATCGAGAAAGCCCGAGTTGGAATTAATGATGATTATCAGTTTCTTGACGAGGGCTTTCACAAATTCGACCTCTCGGACGAGTCTTATGCAACGGCATCTTTCCAAACACCAACCGACCTGGGCTTCGAAACCTCGTTTCGATGACAAGCCACGGTTCAGTCTTTGCCCGCCTTTGAGAACTCAAATGGATATTTCGCGACTGATTTTATTCCTGGCTGCATGTACCTGCTTGTGCTGCTTTGATTCAGCAACATGTCGTGCTCAAAATGGGAATGGGTATAGTGCGCCGGCGTTTGCCGGGAATCTCCCCTGGGATGCCAGACAGCAATACTACGAACAGATCCCCAGCGATCGGGGAGGATTCGATGAATTCGATTCGCCCCTTGACCGCTTGTTTCGGCAGGCTGCCAGGCAGTCCTGGTTACAATTCGATTATGTGCAATGGAACATCGGGCAGATTCCTGATGACCTGCTTGGTGCCCAGGTTCCCGGCGTCGATCGGCCGGACCTTGGATTTGTCATCAACGATACAACAACCGGAGCCCCTCCGCTGGATCCCACCAATACAGAGCAGACAAGCTATGTGCCCAGGCTTGGCGAGATCGATCAGAATAACATGCCGGGACTCAGATTAACTTATGGACTGGAAACGAACTTTGGTACATTCGAATCGAATGTTTTCTGGATCCTGCCGGATACAAGTAACTATGCCCCAGGACCTTTCCTTTTTAGAGGGGCGACCATTCCCGGAAATCAGGCAACACGATTCACATCGCCACTGATCGACCCTAACGGAGTCGTGGCCATTCCCTTTTCCATTAATGGAGTTCCTTCCAATCAGGCTCTGATTTTTGATCGTTCATTTCGTATCGCCTACGATTCATCAATGGTCGGAACAGAGTTCAACTTTATCTGGGACGATGGCAAGCCACGCAACGGTCTTCATTTCCAATACATTTTAGGGTTCCGCTATCTGAAATTTGACGAACAGATGAGTTTATTCGGCACTGATGATCAGATTGGAGCTCAACCGGATGCGAATGGAGGAGAAGTTACCTTCGTTAAAACAACGACGATCCAGTCCAGAGCGATCAATCAGTTATTCGGACCTCAAATTGGTACGAAAATAGAACTGGTTGATGATCGTGTGACCTTTGGAGCACGACCAATGTTTACATTTGCTTTCAATCACCTCGATGCCAGAGTCAAAACAACCGATCTCTTTTCTGCTGATGACCCAACGACTCCTGGAATTGATGAAGCAACACCCGCTTCATCGAATGGAACGAATCAGGATCAGTTTGCTCCCATTCTCTCCCTGGCACTCTACACAAAAATTCGCATTACCAATTCCATGCACCTCTACGGAAGTTACGATGTCCTGTTCTTAACCGGTGTTTCCCGACCTGCTGAAAACATCAGCTACGATCAGGGAACCGTTCCCGGTTTTGGGGTCATCCCCAATGAAACAACCGTTTTGAATCAGGGATTCAGCGTCGGTACGCTTATCGAATTCTAAAGATGATGGAATAAAAATCTTAAACCCAGAAAACCCGGTTTTGCGCCTCATGCAAAGCCGGGTTTCCTGCTTATAAGTAATAGCACAGACCCCAGCACGGTTGGTTCATTCTGACAGCCGTAACCAAACTGATATTTTCCTATAGTTTGCAAGCCGTTCTCAAATATTTACCGTTAGTAATACAGGTAGCCAACGACTGCGTTCGATTCTAAAGACCTCATTCGCAGCAAACCACTTTACATCGCCTGGGCTCTGCACCTGACTCAAATCTACGGCCGGAATCAAAATGGGATTTTTACCCAATATATCCGACTCTTGCCCTTGAAAGCGGGATTAACGCCCACTATGATCTGACTTCGCTTTGTGGGCAGTTATAAACTGCTTTTCACAAGTGATAATTTTTGTCAGACGACAAAAACCTTTCGATCGTTATTCAAGCAAGGGATTGCATCATTTTCAGTTGATGCTTTTCACAATGTCCGATGGCAATTTAATAACCGGCGAATTCAAACGGACTCTCGATGATCGATTTCGATTGTCGTTGCCGGGAGAACTCGCAGGGCTGGTCAGTGATGATCAGGGGGAGAGTATTGTTGTTAAAGAACGGTTTGGCTGCTTAAGTTTGTGGGCCGCCAGGCAATGGCAGGACAGGATTGATTCAGGAGTTGATTTAATCCGTCAGAAAATTCAGGCCGGCAGGATGCAGGAGCGTTGGAGTGAAGTTCAGCGACTGGGGCGATTACTTTCAACCAGACAGACAACTGTCAAGCTGGCGAACCGTTCCCGTTTACTCATTCCGGAAGGCTTTCGTGGTTTTCTGGGCGTGGAGCCTAATGAAGAAGTAATGATTGTCGGAGCTGTAATCTGCCTTGAAATCTGGAATCCGGCAGCATGGCTGGAAACACTAAAAGAAGAC
>WFOZ01000822.1 GCA_015487825.1 Planctomycetaceae bacterium | reverse complement strand
TGTATATTTTCTTTAGGGACTCCCAATTCTGCGAGCATCGCTTTGGTGCTCTCCATCATCTTCGGCGCGCCGCATAAGTGAATCCATTTCGAGGTGATATCGGGAACCCATTCAGCAAGTTTCTCTTTGGAAAGCCGGCCCGCGTGATAACCATCAACTTCTTTCTCAATGCGGCTCATTGCAACATGCACGTGCAAATTCGAATAACGCTGTTGAAGCGATTTGAGTTCCTCTTTGAAAATGAAATGATCTGGAGTTCGACAGGCGACGATAAAATGAATTTCGCCTGCCCATTCCATGTCTGTCAAAGCGCGAGTGATACTCATCATCGGCGTAATCCCGACACCGCCTGCAATGAGTACAACGCTATCGGTCTCTTCTCCCGTAAAAACAAACTTGCCGCTCGGTGCTTTCACCTCCAGCGTGTTTCCCTCCTTGATTTTGTCATGCAAATAACGGGAACCATCTCCCCGGTTTTCACGTTTTACTGTAATTTCACAGTAGAAGCCTTGTGTTGGCGAGGACGAAATTGTGTAACTTCGCCGGATCTTTTTATCTCCAACCGGCATCGTCACCGTGAGAAACTGACCGGGCAAAGAGCTGAAAGGAAGGCTGCCTCCGTGGCAGGCAACGAGCCGAAATGTTTTGACGTCGTCGGTTTCCCGATGGACGCGAGCGACGCGAAGCCTGCACAATTTTCGTTTGGAAACACGAAGCAGTCCCTGCGAAATCTCCGGGCGGTCAGAGGTCTCCTTTTCTGATTCACAATCGACTGCCGATTCTGCACAACAATCAGCCACAGCACTTGCTGAGGTCGCTTCTGGCGAAGAAACTGTTGCGGCCGAGGGGGCACTTTGCGGAGTAGACGGTTTTGAATCGCCAGATGGAGCCGCTGTTACGGATGTATCAGAAGCAACTGTTGCACCCGGCTTTGCAGCCGTCAGTTTTTCCAGTAGTGCTGCCGCTCGCCGCATCTTGAAAAAGTACATCCAGATCATGATCGCAGTAAAAAGAACAAGCAGCAGCATGATTAATGTGTGAAACAGTGTCATGCCGAAAAAACGGAAACCGACTGAAGCAGAAGCAGGGGGAAGCAGATTCATTTCCCGTTTGAACCAGGTGAGAGCCACATTGCGAGGAGATTTTCCTTCACCCAAAGCACGATTTGCAGCTAAACCGCTTTCAAAACGAGAGAGACCTTCACGCATTTTCGCTGTTGCAATTTGCATGGAAGCAAAATCATCGTTCGAAGCGGCGATCGATAATTCATCCAATCCTTCGGAAAGTAGCGCAGTCCCTTCCAGCATCCTCTGATGAGCTTCCTGTTCAATTTGAGCTCGCTCTTCCAACGGCAAATCAGGCAGGTCCATCAGCTTGGGATACATCTCTTTAGGCTTCGGGGCACCCATTTTCTTCATCATGCCATCCATCATCCCGCCACCTTTGCCGCCCATCATCCCGCCACCTTTTTCACCCCCACCCATGCCGCCACCTTTACCAGCAGGACCGGCATTTTGAGGACCCGCACCATCAGGAGGGCCTCCTTGCCCTGGATGATGTCCTAAATGCCCAGCGCCTTTCGGACCCTGCCCGAAGATGACCGAAGCATTCAGAACCGACCCACAAAAGAGTAGAAGAGCCAAAGCATATCGCAGCCGAGCCGGGCCAGTGATGGTCCGGATTTTTGAAATGCCGAAAGCGACAAAGCATGATGACCAGGGGGTTAACACCCCCGGCTCGCCTGGTCTTTTTTTATCCATTGCAAAACCGACTAAATAATTTTTTGTCATCTGGGAACTTAATCTACTCGTTACCAATTAGCGTAGGCTGGGTTGAGTTTTTACGAAACCCAGCATGACAGGTATCCATTTTCAAATCCGATTCGAGTGACGTAGGTGCTGGGTTTCGTGCCTCAACCCAGCCTGCCTCCTACTTTCCTGCTTCTTCATGTTCCGGAGGTAGCGCTCCGACGAGCATACTTCTTTGTTTGTCGGTGAGAACTTTGGCAGATTCGCCAACTGCACGGATATAGGCGATTCGTTTCTCGCCACTCAGTTTTTCGATGTCGCGAATCTTGCCCTCGATCTTTGCTGCATCCGGTTTGTCGGAACTGGTCAAAACCCACAATTCCTGTTCTGCCTGGGCGATTGAACGGTCAAATGTTGCCTGATCCAGCAAGACTTTTTCTTTCATTTTATTTAACTGAACCTGTTGCTCCTGAGTCAGTGTGATGTGAGCAGCATGATCCAGAAAAAAGCTGGTGGCTCCAATGTGATAAATATGCGACGCCCCGGCAAACCCAGGCAATGCCGAAGGAACCTGCATATTCATGGTCCCTTTCACCTTACCCATCATCGCCATGCCGGACATTCCCATGCCCATGCCCATGCCCATCCCTTTGTCGCCAGACATCCCCATGCCCATTCCTTTTTTGTCGCCCATCATTGCTTTCTTCTTACTCATCATCCCTTTTCCGGCCATTGGCTTATCCATGCCATCTTTCTTTTTCATATCCGACATCGAACCATCTTTCATATCGGAACTCATCTGGCCGGCAGAATTTTTTTTCAACATTGCTTCCAGATTATCGACCTTGGCTTGCAGTTCACGGATTTGAGCAGCCAGTGCTTTATCACTGCCGCCGCTACCGCCACCAAATTGTGCAACGGCTACCGAGGGGGCAATTGCAGCAAAGAGCAGGGAACCAGAGACCAAAAGCCAGATGCGATAGACGTTGCAGTTCATTGAGAAAGGTTTCATTGAAGTTTTCCGGTTATATTTTCAGAAGTGGTTACAGAGCCTGCTATTGGTAATGACAATAACAGGCCCTGCGGGAGAATGTCATGCTTATTTATTACTTATCCGCTTTCTTTTCAGGTTGTTTTGCCTGTTTTCTTTTAGCAAGCAGTCGTAACAGTGCCTTGTGCTCTGCGGCGGCTTTATCCAGTTCCTTGGTGATATTGCTGCAACAGTCCATCACCGCACCGCCGTCCGGCATATCTTTACAGCACTCGCCATGCAGATTCCCATGTGTTGCGCCAGCAGCGTCAAGATGTTTGTTAATTTCCTTCAATGCAGCCTGGACCTCTTTATCACCCTCATACTGTTTTGCTAATACTGACAACTCTTTTTTGGCCGATTCAATATTCTTGCCAAGCCCTTCCGATTCTGATTTTGCAACGTCCGGCGTCATTCCCTTTCCCTGGCGAGAATAGTGATACAAATCTCGTGAGTAGTCCTGTGCGTGCCGAATACCTCGAGAAGCTCGTTGGTTCGACCAGTAACCTTTCCCGGGGTGCAATCTCCGATTGCTTGTGCTTCGCGTGCGATCCTGTGCATCGGCAAAGCTTGAAAATGAAGGAGCAACGACCACTGCCAGAGCAAGGCAAATAACGAGCCTGCTCATTCCAAATGGCTTGTTTTTATACTGACATACAGACATTTCGAAGCCTCCTCAAAGTAAGGTGATCATCACTCGGGGCCGAATCGGCAACATGTCGACTCTCTGACTCGCAACAAGGGCCCACGACCATGACACACTTGTTGCTTTATTGGATGCTTTCACCTCACGGAATCTTCACAAAATCCCTTCTCATACCAATCTTAACTAAAAACTGCGCTACGTAATTGATCGTGGCCTTGTACTGGCAAGGGTTTAGGAAACATTCAACGCGCAGACAAATACGCAAATGCGTATCAACCCGAAATAAACCGCTGGGAATCAGTCATGAATGTATCATGGCAGCTTTGCGAACAGAAAAAGAAGGTATGACCGGCATGCTTCACTTCTGCCGAGGCAATACTTTTGCGAAACCGCATGCCGCAAACCGGGTCGGTCACGAGGTTATTTTGCTGGTACTGTTCTGTCTGTTCGAGCCGCAAATAGGTATCAACAAACAACAAGATCTTCTCATCAACCCACTTGATAACCTGTTTCTGATCCAGATCATCCAGGGGAAATACAGCCTGGTCGTGAGCTTCAAACTTGAAGAAAATTGGAAGGATTCCCAAATCGTAAACCAGTAACAGAGTTTCGATTTCTGTATCGTGAGCAATGGAAAGAGCCAGCTTGACTGAAGCTGGAAATCGAGCCGAGTGATCAAATTGACTGATGCAGAAAAGCCTTCCTGCATCGTCCCGGTCAAGCAATTTGGCATTGTCAAAATAACTGACTAATCTGTCCATTCTCGGATCGATCACGTCAGTCATGATCTCGATAGCCAACTCTTCAAACTTTGCATACCGCTTTTCAATATCAGCCATTTTCGTTTGCAGTTCGCTTTGCAATGACCGTCCTTTCTCCTCGGCAAATTCGAGACGTTGTTGAATTTCCTGCCCTAAATACTGCAAGTCGCTCATTCCGTTAATCCTTGCTGGAGAAAATTAACCACACAAACCCTAACCCGGATAAACCCTAACCCGGATAAACCCTAACCCGGATAAACCGGAACCAAATAATAAGTTAAACACGGAGACACAGAGGCCACGGAGAAAAAAATCTCGCAAAGACGCGGCGACGCAAAGAGTTTCCCACATCGCGTTCTCAAACAAGTGAGATTTGAGAGAACGAATGAAACCACTTTGAAATATTTTTCTTTTTCTTCTTTTTTGTTTTTCTTTGCGTCTCCGCGTCTTTGCGTGAAACTCTTTTTCATAAATCAGACACCTCTATTTTGCTCTGCCTCAGTGTTCTCCGTGTCTCCGTGGTTCACATTTTTCTTTTTCGTGGTCAGGTTTCAGGGGTGGCTGGGGACAGATTGTTATCAAAAGGTATGAATACTCAGATCATCTTCGCACAATCTGCCCCCAGAATTGGATATTTCGTTGCATCTGGGGGCAAATTGTCGCCAGCCGTCTTGTCAATTGTTCGCACTACTTCCGACAATTTGTCCCCAGCCACCCATCACTGAATAGATACAGTTAAAGCAAAGTTCCGGCGGCTTGTATCTGTTGGGAACCACTTGTATATTTCAGATGTTGCCAATGTTTACCATGTTAAACCGGTTTGAT